>JBCDIQ010000191.1:0-10857 GCA_039024295.1 Bacteroidota bacterium
AGGCCCAGAAGAAGATCAATAAAGTCATTAATGGGCTTAGGGTAAGAATTGAACATACCTTCTCAGGCATCAAATGCCTCAAGATCATTCGAAACAAGATTAGGCTCAAATCATACGACATCAGAGACCAGATGATGAGAATCGCTGCGGCATTGCAGAACCTCAGATTGACGTTTAGAAGCCCATAATTATACTTTCGTGATAATCACTATTTTCCATCAATCCTGGTTATCAAACAAATATTCCCTATCTCTGCGTCTAAATGAAGCATTCCCCAAGCCTCCTTTTTTTGATCCTATTTGGTGCCCTGACCGGAATTTTACCAGCTCAGGAGAGAGATACCCTGGTGATAAGGGAACTGCCAACCATTACCGTTACAGCTACACGTATCAGCTCCGAACTAACCAAATTGCCCCAATCAATTTCGACCTATGAAGCTGGAGAGGTACAAAACCTCCGTCAGCAACTATCTCTTCAGGAGTACCTCAACAACATGCCCGGGGTATTCACCCAGAATGCCAACAACTTTGCCCAGGACCTGCGCATTTCTGTCCGAGGATTTGGGGCGCGGTCCGCTTTTGGGATACGCGGGATTCGTCTACTGGTGGATGGAATTCCGGAAACCACACCCGACGGGCAGGGACAATTGGATAACCTGAACCTGGGAATTGTAAGCCGGATAGAAGTCATCCGGGGAGCTTCTTCGAGTTTATATGGCAATTCGTCTGGCGGGGTCATCAGCATTCAGACCTTGAAAGAGGTGGACTCGACCTTTGTGGAAGTCGCAGGAATGGCTGGATCGTTTAATTTTCAGCAGTATCAAGTGTTGGCAGGGGTTCAGCTTGGGGATAAAAGCCGTTTTATCGCCCAGGGGAGCCGAACTTCAACAGATGGCTACCGCGACCAAAGTGGGGTAGAAACCTACAATTTCAACGGCAGATGGGTACATGATTTTTCCGAAAATACCCAGCTGAACCTGATGGTCAACTACATGAATAGCCCTTGGGCAGAAGATCCAGGAGCGCTTGATTCAGCTTCAGTAGCAGCAAATCGACAGCAAGCCAGGGACAGAAATGTGCTGTTTGATGCAGGCGAGGAAATTGCTCAACTCCGGTTATCTGGTACGTTTTCACATAAATGGGGCAAAGGGCATACGGTGAATGCCTATGCATTTCACACCACAAGGGACTTTCTGGGGCGTTTGCCGTTTGAATTTGGGGGATGGGTCGAATTAAGCCGCCAGTTCTATGGCCAAGGTGCCAGTTATACCTGGGAAACCCCGCTTTTTGGCGCGATGAATAAACTTCAAGTAGGATACGATGTAGCTCACCAGCAAGATGACCGAACCCGGTTCTTGAATCAGGAAGGCTCAAAAGGAAGCCTAACCCTCAATCAGCAGGAGTCATTCACCAACCTTGGGGCTTATGTCGTCAACCAACTGGCGTGGGAAAACCTGTCTGTGATGGTGGGTGTGAGGTACGACGGGAACCAAATTGGGTTGAAGGACAATTTTCTGGAAAATGGAGATGACTCTGATAGGGAACAGTTGACATCCTTCATGCCAAGCCTGGGGATTGTTCATGACTTCACGCCTGGCCACCAAGTGTTCGCCAATTTCCAAACGAGCTTTGAAACACCTTCTTTGAGTGAGCTATCGGCCAATCCCGAAGGGCAGGACGGGTTCAATGCTACCCTGGAGCCTCAGCTCGCCCAAAGCATCGAAATGGGGGTTAGGGGTAAGTTGGGGCAGAAATTCCGATATGCCCTCACCTTTTTCTACATCGAAACGACCAATGACCTGGTACCCTATGAATTGGCGGCCTTTCCTGATCGTACCTTTTTCCGCAATGCAGGTAGCACCATTCGCCAAGGGATTGAAATCGAGGCGCATTATTTACTAATGCCCGGATTACAATTGACGGGGACCTACAGTTTTTCTGGTTTTGTGTATGAAGCGTTCGAGACCCTGGGCAATAACTGGGAAGGCAATACCTTACCAGGAATTCCACGACACATGGCTGCCGTTAATCTGCAATACCAGTCTACGAATGGCCTGCTTACGCAGATACAAACAAGGTATGCTGGTGAAATATTTACCAATGACGCCAATACAGTGACCTACCCGGGGTATTTTCTCCTCAACGCACAGGTAGGTTATAAATGGCAGAAAAAAGGATGGACGGTGCAGCCCTTTTTAGGCGTAAACAACCTGTTGGATCAGAAATACACTGATAATATCCGCATCAATGCCTTTGGTGGCAGGTATTTTGAGCCTGGGCCGGGCATCCACTTCTTTGGTGGAGTAAGGGTACGCCCCGGGTGGTAAAGACAGAGTCAAGGCATGCCTTGACTCTGCTAGACCCTTATTCCTTCAGCAATCGCCGAATCTCTTCCACCTCATCCTGCAATTTTGGGGAAACAAGCCCCGCCCGTTCGAAATCCCAAAGGTCATCCAGGAACAATTCGCCATAGGTCTCATACCCTGCGTCAGGGTACGGGATCGATTTGTATTGCTGGTAAACCTTCCTGGCGGCCTTGAATTTTCCTTTTAGCAACAAAGCTGGCGCAAGGTTTACCGTGAGCTGGTAATTTTCGAATGGCAATGCCCTGGCTTCTTTGATCAATCGCCTCGCCTTGGTTGGCTTTCCTGTAAGCAGGGCGAACCGTGCATGGTTGTTCAGGGCATGGGAAAAGTCCTCCATGTAGTTGACATTTCTTGCAACCCTGGCGCGTAGCAAAGTGGTCATCCGAACGTGCAATCGGTAGATTTCCACGGTGTCTGTTGTCTGTTGAAGTTGGTTTCGCAGCCGTTGAAGGGGAGAATCCCGTAGCTCCTTAACTTTTTTATTGATATATGCCAGGTACTGGCGGTATTCCAAATTATTAGGTGCATCTGCTACCAATTCTTTCCAGATACCCATTGCTTCCACATAAAATCCAACTGCCAAGCCTTCTTTCGCCTGTTTTTCATAAATGGAGCCTGCCTTGAACCGAGAAACGGCGAGGTTGTTTTTGTATTCTGGCTCCTGGGCATACATTTGATTTAGTTCTCTGAATAATCCGTTGGCTTTAATGTAAAAAACCATTGCGGAGTCTAGGTTTTCCAGGGAATTGTAGGCATCACCAAGCTGTCCGTAAGACAAAGCCAGGTTGTTTTTGTAGTCGCGATCTTTGAGATCGGCCAAATAGAGCTCTTTTGAAAGGGAATTTCCCTGCCGAAAAAATGAAAGGGCCTTTTCATAGTTTTTTAAGGCATAAAAAGAATCTCCTGATTTTCTGTAGGAAATGGCAAGCCCATCTTTGAAGTCTAAGTTGTTGGGATAGATTTTACAAAGTTCTTCCAAAAGCCCCATTTGTTGGCTGTAAAAAGACAGGGCCTTGTTAAAATCTCCCAAGGCGGTATGGATATCCCCTAATTTTTCTTTGGCAATCGCAAGCTTATATGCTAATGAAGCATTGTTAGGGTTAGCCACATGAAGTGCTCCATACAAACTGTTTTGTTCTTCAAAGGAGGGCAAAGCCTTGTTGAAGTCTCCCTGTAAAAAATACGCATCCCCCAAGTGGCCATGAGCACTTGCCAGCAAATTCCTAACGGGCCCGCTGAACGGATACTCCTCATGGAATTCCTTGGCCAAGCTAAATTGTTGTTTAAAATAGGTGAGGGCTAAGTCATTTTTATTTGTTTGGGTATGCACAGCTCCAATTTTTGCGTATGACCTGGCAAGGCCACTTTTAACCTCCATCCGGTTGCTGTAAGTTTCCCGTAGCTGTTCAAATAAACCAGCCTGCTTTTTAAAAAAGGTCAGTGCCTTGCTGGACTCACCCTTAGAAACAAATATGTCTCCGAGCTTTTCATAAGCATTTGCGAGCTGTTGCTGGTATTCAACTTTGTTCGGCTGGTTTTCAGACAGTTCCTTACTCAGGTGAAGTTGCTCTTTATAAAAAGCCAGGGCCTTATTGAAGTTGTCTATCGACGCATAGGTGCTCCCTATTCGTTCGTAGATACCTGCAAGTTCTTTTTTGTAGATGGCCTTTTGGGGATTGGCCTTATGAAGGCTTTCCCACAGGTTACTTGATCTTTCAAAAAACAGCAGTGCCTTTTTCGGGTTATTCAGGGCAGCTTGTGTTTTTCCAAGCTTAGCATACGTAATCGCGAGGTTTTCCCTGTGAAATACATTGTCCTTCGTTTGGGAAGGAAGTGCTTTGTGGGCTTTAAGCTCCCTGAGATAAGCCCTCAGAGCTTCATATTTGTTTCCCATCCGGGTTTGTAACGCAGCAATGTGGCCATGGGTATATGCCAATTCCAGTGCTGTTACTTGAGGATGCTGGAGGATACGGGAATATAAGGTTAGCCCTTTTTGGAGATAATTGTTGTCCCGGTAGAAATCAGCTGCCTCTTGCAAAATTTCCAGGTCATTACCGTCTAACTGGAGGAGTTGATCATATAAGGCTTCTGCCTTTGTTGCATTAAAATTCAGGGCATACAACTGAGCTTGCAACCGAATGGGGGCCAGCACCTGCTGGAGGCCATCATTGGCCTGGAGAATCCCTTCAACCAGGGTATATTTTCCCTTCAGCTTCTCATGTGCTTGTGACATGAGGGCTGCATGTTCTAATGTGGATAAACTTGAAGTCGTTTTTCCCTCCTTAAAAAGGGTGAGAGCTGTTCGGTAGACAGGCTCCGCATCATCGAAGTTTACCTGCGCCAATCGCGCAGAAAGTGGACCCAGGGCAGCCTTTTGGTGGTCATAGGCTGTTTGCAGGGCTTGTAATTCCTTGTTAAGGGTTGACGGTGTATTCGTGCTACTTGCCGTTATTTGCTCCTTTTGTTGTTTAAAGGATGAAATGAGCAATTGATCTGCTGCCTCATAATATGCCTGCTGGACAGTGGCCACGTAGTTGGTTTTGGCCAAGATGACGTCTGCTTCCATGCGATGGGTGGCAGTGATCTGGGTTAGTTCTAAGTCTTTTTGATTGACTAGTTCATAACCCTTTTTTCGGATATGGTCTAAATAGATATCGTCTCCCACCTTCCCAAATTGAACATACAGCTTAAAAATCCCTTCCTCATTCGTTTGGGTAGCAGGCGCATCGTCAAAGGCCACGTCCACGCCTTCAAGGGGCTGCTTGTCAGAATTGATCTCGCGGGCGAGGCCCTCCTGTATGATTTGGGTAGTGCCAATTAGGCAGTGGAGGGAGATTAGGAGAGAGAGGAAAGCAGTTCTCATATGGGATGAAGGTTAGGGGGTGTACTATGTGAACTGTTTTTATGAGGTAAATGGACGGAGATAATGGGAAAATTTTAAAAATCAGGTCTGGTTTTTTATACGGAAGTATGCATATGATCGTAAAAAACGAATAATTGAACCTAGCCGGTTTCTAAAAAATATGAATTCTTGGCCATTATAAAGACAATGCAACCCTTCCTTCCTCGTTATACCTTAACACCCGCCCACAGCCAACATCTTTTTCATTCATCTAACCTCATCCTCATGAAAAAGCAAATCACCTTGGTTTCTCTTATTGTAGTTTTTAGTGCTGTTTATGGTCAGGATTACATTCCCTACTGGAATCTGCGCAATGGAGCCGACAGCGCAATGTATCATAAGGACTATGACGTAGCACTAGGGAAATTGGGACAGGCAATAGGGTCAGTACCTTATGTACATTCAGATACGTATCGAAAAGCTGCCATATGTGCGGTTAAGGAAAAGCAGCTTGAAAATGGCTATGGCTTCATTAAACTAGCTATTCAAGGTGGCACTTTGCCTCATTTTTGGCAACATGGAGATGTAAAAAAAGCCCTGGCGTCCTCTGCATTTTATGCTTCCATGGAAGACAGTGCGGACATCTGGCATCAGCAGCATTTGGCGAGTATTCATATGGAATACCGAGCGTTGGTGGACAGTATGTACTACATCGACCAGCGCATCCTCAGGAATAACCTGACAGTCAAAGGAGATTATCAGGTGGATAAGGACTTAGGGAAATCAGATCAAAATGTGGATTCTATGTTGTTTCATACCTTGCTGGGCGCAATTGAGAAATGGGGGTTTCCATCTGAAGAAATCATTGGGAGAGAAGGCAACCAAAAGGCTTCTATCATCATCCATCACAATGTCCGGCTCCCAGAAAACCATGGGTATTTCCCGCTTTTTGAAAAGGCCTTGAAAGAAGGTGCCTACCTCCCAAAAGATTACGCCTGGGCATACGACCAAGGCAGGATGTGGATAGAGGAAGAACCTGTTTTTTATTATGGAGTGGCACCTCCGCTAGTTATAACCGAGGAAAAGATAATGGAGATAGATCAGGCACGCAGGAAGTACGGGATCAAGCCGTTTTCCTCTACCAAGGTGATGAAGAGAGGCAAGGCAACCAAAACCGTTTTTCTGTGGTGAGTGTCCTGCAACCCAAAAATTGAAAAGCCGGTAGAAACCCCCGAGCGTGGATTTCCCGTATGCCCATACACCCGTTCGGAGGTTGAGGCAGAAAGTCCTACCTTTACGGGGTAACCAGGCCAGCATGAATCGCTTTTTTTCCTTGTTATACCAGCACAAACGCCGTGACCCCCGCTACCTTGCCCGGCTGGGGATCATCCTGGGGTACCTGTTGCTGATTACCCTGATTTTACCGAAGTCCCCGAAACGAGCGTACACGTTTTCCCCCGGGCAGGAATGGAAAGCGGCCCCACTAGAAGCTCCCTTTGATTTCTCCATCCAAAAAACAGAGGCTCAGCAGGAGGAAGAAATTGAGCAAGCCACCCGGCAAGTACTCAGGATCTACCGTCAGGACAGCATTGAGGCGGATGAGGTAAAAGATGCCATCGGACAACGATTTCTGGAGATCGGTAAATTGCTCCAAGTATATCAGCTGGAAAGTGTAAAGCCGGATACCCAGCAGTTGTATCAGTATCGAAACGATTTTCGGAAGGCCACTCGGTTGAATCCAGCCTTTTTTCCCTTTGATACTACTTCAGTCTCTCCAAGATGGCTGAGCCGTTTGAGCAATTCTGCAAAAAAGCTGGTTGATTCAGTTTATGCTGTGGGCTACTTGAATGCCCAGCGAGGCAGCTTCCAACATGACTATATTTCTCTGCTAACTTCTCCTTCTGAAACCCAGCAGTTGGCATTGGATAAACTGATGTTTCCGCCAGATGTGTACCAATTGGTGCGACGAAACTTGCGCAGGCGATCTCAAGTGGAGCAAAGTCTTGCCAATAATGTGCTGAATTCGGTGTTGGTCCCTTCGTATGTGTTTGATAAAGCACGAACAGATCGCACAATCGCCTGGGTAAAAAACCGGGTGCTACCCGTAGAAGGTCTGGTAAAAGCAGGGGAAGTGATCATTACCAGGGGTGAAATAATCACCGATCAAAAGAGTCGCATCATTCAATCGCTTATTTCTGAGCAGGAAGAGCGGTTTGGGGATGAAAATATCTGGTCGATCTTTCTGAGCCAATTCCTGGTGGTGTTCCTCATCACGGCAAAGCTGCTGATTTACCTGGGGGTAAACCGACCCAGAATTTATTTTGACAACCGTCGGCTGTCCCTTATCCTGATCACCAGCTTTGTATCTGTACTTGCCATGATATTGGCACTTCAGTTAGAGGAGCAACTCGGGCAGGATTTGCCAGTATCCCTGATATACCTTGCACCTACTTGCATTGTCTCCATTTTAGTGACCAATTTCTATGACCCCAGGACCAGCTTTTTGTGTAACCTGTTGATCGCCATGTATGGAGGCGTCCTGGTACAGCGAGGGCTTGAATTTGCCTTTGTGCAGATTATTGTCGGGACAGTAGCTGTCTACTCCTTGCGCAGGTTACGGGAACGTCAGGTTTTCTTTTTCACCTTGGGGTATATCTGGGTGGCATATGTGGTATCGCATACGGCATTTAGTGTGTTTAGCAAGGGCAGCGCATTTGATGTGGAACCCGCTACTTTATTGGTGTTCTTGTTCAATATCGCCCTCTGTTTCCTTGCCTATCCATTGATTTACGGTTTTGAAAAATTATTCGGCCTCACGTCTGACCTCACTTATCTGGAGTTACTCGACACGAATCACCCCTTGTTGCAGGAACTGGCGCGAAAAGCACCTGGTTCATTCATGCACAGCCTGCAGGTAGCCAGTATCGCAGAGGCCACGGTGAATGTGGTAGGGGGAAATGCGTTGCAGATTCATGTTGGGGCGATGTACCACGACATTGGGAAAATGGTCAATCCCTCCTATTTCATTGAAAACTCCTCCCCGGAGGAAAGTCCTCACCATTGCATCACATGTGAGGAAAGTGCCGACCTGATCATCGGCCATGTGATTGAAGGGGTACACCTGGCCCAGAAAAACAACCTGCCCAAGGAGATCATTGATTTTATCAAAACCCACCACGGCAATACCCGGGTAGAGTACTTTTACCGCAAGCACTTGAAAGAAGCTGGTTGTGAAGAGCCGGAACATGAAGATCGGTTTCGCTATCCTGGACCATTGCCCTTTACAAAAGAGCAAGCAGTGTTAATGATCGCAGATTCTATTGAGGCGGCCTCCCGGTCCCTCAAGGAGCCCAATCCTGAGAATTTGAAAAAACTGGTCAACAACATCATTGACCATAAAATCTCAGATAACCAGTTGGAGAATTCGAGCCTGACCTTCCGGGATATCAGCATCATTCGAAAGGTGATTTATCAGCAGTTGCTGAGCATTTATCACGGCAGAATTGAATATCCTGAGGAGGAAACGCAGGCTTCTACGCCTGTGGCTTCGAGTTAGTAGCTTAGAAGTTGTTGATAGAAACAGAAGGGTCTGCATTTTCGGGCAGTTCTTCAAACAGTCCATTTGCATGGTTCTTTCTGACATTGTCCCAAGGAAATGCCTGTCCATTCATGACCACATACACGTTGTGAGGAAGGGTTTGAACGAATGCCAATGCGCTCCCAAGGTTAAAGAACCCATCTGAGCTACCAAATTTATAAGGGATCATCGCACCAGTAAGTACCACGGTTTTGTTTTGCACATGCTGGGCCAGCACCCCGGCAGTCTTGACCATGGTGTCGGTTCCGTGAGTAATGACAATGTTGTCCTCTCGGCATTGGTTGCAGGCATCCACGATGAGCATCCGGTCCTCGCGCGTCATTTCCAGGCTGTCCTTCATCATGAGCGTCCGCAGCTTGATGTCAAGCGTAGACCTACCCTGCCGGAAAATACTCGGTAATTGGGTGGTGGTGAAGTACAATCGGCCGTTGATGTAATCGTATTCTTTATCAAACGTGCCACCGGTGGCGAAAACTCGAATGGTCATGTTGCAAAACAAGCAAATAGGCCGATATTCCGCAAAAGGGGAAGTACCAACCTCTTTTGGTTTCCCATATTCAGGACGCCATTTTCAGGTAGAATTAACCCTAAATTCAAATTTACCCCATCCTAAAGCCCAATATCTAAAGCCTAAAGCCTAAAGCCTAATACCTAAAGCCCAATACCTAACTCCTCATACCTACCCCAACTATTCCCTACACGCCTGCAGAAACTCTTTTTCCACCTTTTTAGGGTCTTCAATGATTTCGTAGAATTCTTCTATGTACTTGACAGCCTTCTTGATGTCCTTTTCGGAGATGTGTTCGAAAGTGGTATACAAATCGATAAGGGCAGCTTTGGTGTCACGGAATTCATTGAACATCGCGTCAAATTCTTCTGGCGTACGGCACAGGTTGCGGAACTTGCGGAATTTGAAGCTGTTACCCAGGTACCGCTCCAATTGCGGATAACTGGCCCCCACGATTTCAGACCAGTCAAAATCATAGGGAACGCCCATGGCAGGCTCTCCTCCAGGAGGTACGATTACCTTCATATTTTTCTGTAACCGAATGTCCCAGTCACGGTTGCCAATCAGGTACTGGAACATATACAAACGAGTGGTGGACTCCCGGTCTGCTTCAGAACTCATGACACTCCCCGTTTTTAGTCGGTCGCATCCATTCCGCTTGGCCATGTCATCTGCATCCTCAATGAAGAAGGCAAATTTGGTTTCAGGTGCTATCTGGTTGGTAGAATCCTGATAGGTGATCCTGGCCAGTCGCACCCGAAAGCTGATGTCTGTTAGCTGGTTGTACATTCGGTATACCAGGTACTCTTTGAGAATCAGGTTTTCATCCTGGCAGTGGGTAACCAGTTTGAGTTTTCCAAGTTTGGTAAATAAGGTGCCTTTGGAAGCATCCTTGTCAAACTTCATCCTGAGAGGGGGGAACTCGCAGTTGGCCGTGTCTCGGCGAAAATTCCCCCTCGCTTTTACCTGCACAGGAATGGTGTAAGCCCCATCTGCATCCTTCCAGCTGAGAGCTGCTTCGTGATAATCTGCATCTTTTCCTCTGTCCCCTAGCAGGCTCGGCATGTCAAGGGAAAGCTTTAGCTCCAGCATGTCATTGCTCCGAAATAGCTTTCGAGCCTTCTTTTTTTTGAGGCTGTCCACCTCCTGGGCCAGCCCTATGGACAGGCAGCACAGACAAAGGAGGGTGAATCGCAGACACGCGTGTAAAGATGTGGTCATGGATCAATGGTCTGAGGGGTTGAAAATAATTACTAGTTCTCTTTTAGCAGGTTTTTCTTTGTAGCTTTTCCATGAGGCTACAAGTTTGAGATAAGATGAATCTTCGGGAATTATATATTTTGTTACTATTTCTTTTTGCAGCAAAGATTCAGAATTTTCATAGTGAATATAGATATGAAGTTCCGTTTCCTTTTGCGAAGAAGTTAAGTCAAGTTCTTCTACTTCTAATAATTTAAAAGATTGGTTCGGTACGACCGAAACTATTACTTCTTCATCTCTTCGTTCTAGATAAAAATGAGGTTTAAACATTTCTGATAAATCAT
>JBCDIQ010000192.1:0-10805 GCA_039024295.1 Bacteroidota bacterium
CACCTAATTTAGGGCAGGATTTATGAAAAAAGTGTGCACGACATGTTGAAACTCGCGATGAAATTTGGGTTGTACGCCGCAGGCCTGTTTGCTGTATATAAACTGGTAGATTTCTTAATCGGTTTCCAAACTGAATACGTGTCTATCGGGGTGATGAGTGCGATTTCTATTTTCATTGTACCTACCCTTTTTACGTATCAGGGCATGAAAGTAAGCCAGCAGCGGTTTGGCCCGCTTACATATGTCCAGTTGCTCGGACAAGGACTGGCCATCACTGTTGCTGCAGGTATCATTTCCGGAGCTTACACCTACCTTCATTTTATCTGGATCAATCCAGGGTTTGCCAATTATGTGGTGGAATACCTCGGCACCCAAGGCCCGGAATTAAACCTGACCCAAGAAGAAATCCGTCTCCTGCAAGTTCGCGAGCGGGAGAACTACGAAGCCTCCGGACAAGCCATCCGTGTATTGGCTGGGCATGGATTTACAGGGGGCCTGATGAGTTTGGTGGGTGCATTGATATTGCGGAGAAGATAGCTGCACCAGCCAGGGAACTATGCATCTTGGTCAAATTGGAAACAATCAGGTGAACCCTTTGCTTACCGGGTTACGCACAAAATGAGGTTAAAAGGCTCAATTCCTTCACATTTCCCCCTTTTTGCTACCTTTGTGCTGCTTAAGCAATAACGGATACATGAAGCTTTCTTATAATTGGTTGTCTACCTACATTGATCTGGATGAAAGTCCAGAGGAACTGTCACATATCCTCACCATGCTAGGCCTTGAAACTGAGGGCCGTCCAGAAAAAATTGGAGGGGTCCCAGGCAATTTTGAAGGGGTAGTGGTGGGTCGTGTACACAGCGTTATCCAGCACCCAAATGCTGACCGATTACGCCTGTGCCAGGTAGATGTAGGCCAGGAAGAAATGCTTTCCATTGTATGTGGAGCACCCAATGTGGCGGAAGGTCAGAAAGTACCGGTTGCTACCGTTGGCACAAAATTATATCCTATCGATTCAGATCAGCCGTTTGCCATCAAAAAGCAAAAGGTCCGCGGGGAAGTTTCTCTGGGCATGATCTGCGCAGAAGATGAACTGGGAATAGGCCATAGCCATGATGGCATCATGGTGCTGGCTGAGGATATCGAGCCGGGAACCCCCTTTCGTGATGTGGTAGAATTGGAAGAAGACTACATGATTGAGGTGGACCTTACCCCCAACCGAATTGATGCCGCTTCCCACTATGGAACCGCTCGTGACCTGGCCGCCTACCTGGAGCGTCCGCTGCGGCTGCCAGAAATTACGCTAACTGCCGAAGGCAATGGCAAGGAAAATCCAATACCCGTTACCTTATCTGATCCTGAGCGTTGCCCCAGGTATACTTCTATTTACATTGAAGGAATAACCGTTGGAGAAAGCCCCGACTGGTTGAAGAATCGCCTGACCACCATTGGACTGCGTCCAAGGAACAATGTCGTAGACATCACCAACTACGTTCTGCATGAACTGGGACATCCGCTCCATGCTTTTGACGCAGGTGAGCTTCGCAAGGGCGAGGTGGTGGTCCGCACCCTGGAACATGATCAGGAATTCACCACCCTGGATGATGAAACCCGAAAGCTCAAAGCTGGAGCAGATTTGATGATCTGTGATGGAGAGGGACCCCAGTGTATTGCTGGGATCATGGGAGGTTTGAACAGCAGCGTTAACGAAAACACCAAAAATATATTCCTGGAATCTGCCTACTTCGAGCCGGGTACCGTTCGTAAAACGGCGAAACGCCTGGGCGTAAGCAGTGACTCTTCCTACCGATTCGAACGAGGGGCGGATCCGCACATGACCGAGACAGCTGCCTTAAGGGCGGCAGACCTGATCGTTCAGCTCTGTGGCGGTTCAGCATCAAAGATGGCAGATATCAAGCTAAAGGATTTTCCCAACTTTCAGGTCGACCTGTCCGTGAAGCGGACGGTAGCTATGGCAGGCATCGATTTGAGCAAAGAAACCATCACAGATTTGCTGAATCGACTCCAGATTGAAGTGGAAGAAGACGGTGATGGAGACACCCTTCATTTACAGGTGCCTCCCTTCCGGGTGGATGTCCAACGTCCCCAGGATGTAATGGAAGAAATACTCAGGCTGTACAACTATGACCATGTAGAGGTTAAGCCGACCCTGGAACTCTCCCTTAACTACCGGCCACAGCGCGATAGCGAGATGCTTCGCCAGCGGTATGCTGACTACCTGAGTGGTAGCGGTTTTTATGAAGTGTTGACCAATTCTTTGGTGAACAAAAACCTGGGAGATGATCATGCGGTGCCCATTGTGAACCCCTTGAGCGAAGAGTTGGCGATCATGCGTCAGTCCATGATGCCCAGCCTCCTGGAAGTGGTTCAGTACAACCAAAATCGCCAGATGGAAGACATGGCGCTCTATGAGTTTGGTCGGGTATATCAAAAAGATGAAAAGGGGTACCATGAGCAGCACATCCTGGCCATGGTAATTACGGGCGCACGTTTGCCCATGCATTGGCGCGGCAAAACGGGCCCGGCGGACCTGTTCACCTTAACAAAAGAGGTAGAGCGGATGCAGGCATGGTTTGGCTTCGAGGGGAAATTAGTGCTTTACGAGCATGAAAACCTGGATTATGGACTCCAACTACAATACAACAAACACAGCTTGGTTCGTTATGGCAAGGTAAGCTCTGACTTGCATGAAACTTATGACCTTCGCCAGGAAGTATTTTACCTGGAGGTAGATTGGGAACGCCTTACGGCCATCTATTATGGCAGTGATGTGAAGTATCAGCCCATTCCTGTATTCCCAGCAAGCCGAAGAGACATCAGTATGCTGATTGATCGCCAGGTGAGCTTCCAGGAGATTACCGACCTGATCAAACGAGCAAACCCCAAATTGATCCGCAGCATAGACCTGCATGATATCTACCAAGGCAAGAACATTGAGGCCGATAAAAAAAGTTATCTGGTATCAGTTGAATTCCGGGATGATAAAAAGACCCTGGAGGACAAGTCAATTGATAAAACCATGGAGCGGGTGTACGGTCAGTTGAAGAAAAATCTTGGAGCTGTGATTAGGTAGTGGAAGATAGGTCTTAGGTGTTGGGCATTAGGTTTTAGGTAGGCAGTTATCGGTTTTCAGTTAGAAAAAAGGTAACTTTTTAACACTGTAAACCGAAAACTGATAATTTCTCCTCGTTTTGGACTTTGTTTTTCCCACGCATATCTGGTGGGGCTTGGCATTGCCGCTATTTGCTGGATTGCTGGCCCTGATGTATCACCGAAGTCGTTCGGTGGTGGGAACATGGTTTGTCTCCTCAGAATACCGCTACCATTGGCCAATTTTCAAGGTGATTTTCAGGGGGCTGGGCGTTGTGCTGGTCTTTCTTGCCTTGCTGGGGCCCTACTTTAGCAAGCGGGAAACCCAAATAGAACTGGCGGGGCGAGAGGTAATGTTAATCCTGGATGTATCTGCCAGCATGCTCACAGAGGACCTGAAGCCCAACCGCCTTCAAAAAGCCAAACGAGAGTTGGATCGCCTGATTGACAATTTGCCGGGAGATAAAATCGGTTTGATCGTTTATGCTGGCCAGGGCTATTTGCAATGTCCTATGACGAGGGACCACCAAGCCGTGAAGATGTTCCTGGAGCTTGCCAGTCCTGGACAGTTTGAACAAACGGGTACCCGCCTGAGGCCTGCCCTGAGCCTGGCGTATGCGCACATGTTTCAGGACAGTATTCGAACAGAACAATCAGGTAACCGGGCAATTGTAATTTTGAGCGATGGGGAAGACTATGGCGAAACCTATACGTCTCTTGCCGAGCGATTCAACCAGGCTGAAGTGCCTATCTTTCTTGCAGGCGTTGGCACTTACCAAGGTGGCCGGGTTCCCCACTTGGTAAACAACCGCCCAAGAGGGTTTAAAACGCTGGCAGATGGTAGCTTGGTTATATCCAAACTTCAGGATGAGGGGATGAAGAAACTGGCCGAGCTTTCAGGTACCGAATACCTGAGTCTGGATGCCAGTTATAAAACGATGGATGGACTCATTGAGCAACTGGAATTGCTCTCTGCGTCTCCGGTAGAAGAAATACAGCAACAAATTGCACAGAATTTGTACCAGCCTATTCTCCTGGCAGGTATTCTGTTTCTCTTCATCAGCATGTTTATTTTACCGGTAACCCTTGCCCATGATAAGTAGGTGGCTCATATGGCTTGCAGGCCTTCCTCTGATTTTGTGGGGAGGGAATTACCTTCAGGAAGCTCAGGCCGCCTTTGAAGCGGGTAACTTTGAGGAAAGTCTTTCCATTTATGCGGAGGCCGAACAAGCCTACCCCCGCCAAGCCCAGAGGATCCGTTTCAATATGGCAATTTGCCAGGAAACTCTCGACTCAATTCCGCAAGCCCTACTCCTGTACCGCCAGGTAGCCACCAGTGACGATTCGGTCCTGGCTGCGCGGGCGTATAATAAAATTGGGTATTGGATGGCCAATACCGGTCAGGCACCGGAAGCGCTGGAAGCTTTTAAGCAAGCCTTACTGACCGATCCGGGCAACGACTCTGCGGCCTACAACTATGAACTCCTGTTGGCTTTACTCGCAGAACAAACTGCTACAAATTCCCTTGACAGCATTCCAGCAGAAGAACCTCCCACAGAATCAGATTCACCGCAAACTCCTGAGTCATCAGACGACACCCCTGACCAAGCATCAGACGAAGAGGACAGTTCCTCTCCTGATGAGTCCTCCGATGATTCGGCAGGAGCCGACCCTGAAGCAGAGATGGGAAATGGTGCTCCCCCCAATCCACAACAATCTACAAACCCCCAACAAAGAACCCAGTACAGCTTCACCCCACCCAACCGGGATGCTGCCGGCTCTTCTTCCCAGGACACTGTTTCGATCTCTGAAGCCAGACGTATCCTTCAGGGGATGCAAGACCAGGAAATGCGATTCCTTCAGCAGCTTCGTAGGCGAACCATTGGTGCCCCCTCAAAAGAAGGAGTGCCTGACTGGTGATTTTATGCCGATTCCAAGAAGGTAAGAATATCCTTACAGGCAATCCCTAATGATGAGATCACTAATTATCCTAATTCTTGCAGTTCTGGTGTCAGGTTGTTTCTCTGAAGGTACTGGCGAAAAAGACAGCCAGCTTCAGCAGCCGGATATGGAATTGTACCCCCAATTTGGCTACAAACCTTCCGGAAAAATCGTTTACCAGCTCTACCACGAATACGGTTTTACAGATGTGGTTTGCCACCTGATCACCATTTTGGTTCCAGATTCTGTTGAGCAACTAGCGCATGATTTGCCCATTGATAGCGGTGTAATGGCCCAAGTTCCCGAGATTTATACTGAAAAATTTGTTGAGGGATATCCTATTCAGTTCTTCAATGAATTCAGCATGAACGCTGACATCTCAAATAAGGTGAAACGATTTCACGACACCACTTTCAATATTAACATTTCACATGTCAATGGAACCTATACCATAAGAAGAATTGGCAAGACTCACATGCTAAAATTAATTGATGAAGATTCCGGGCTAGCGTACGTTGAGCTGAAATATAGCAGCGGGAAGTAAGCTTACGAAGTATGACAGGTTATCACCCTGCTTTCAGGTAGCTACAGCATTTCTTATCCGAATTGTGCCAATTTAATTTGTTGGGCGAATGTCAATAACCGCTCGTCTACTTCCTTTGGTATCCCGACCTTTCCCACCCAAGTATGAATATCTCCCAGGTAGTCCATC
Organism: Bacteroidota bacterium; assembly: GCA_039024295.1. Lineage (GTDB taxonomy): Bacteria > Bacteroidota > Bacteroidia > J057 > J057 > JBCDIQ01. The sequence goes on from JBCDIQ010000192.1 coordinate 5,765, forward strand.
CCCAGGTAATTTGCACTTGCACGAAAGGGCATAAAGAACCCTTCCGTTTCTTCTGGCCCGGAACTACACACCAGAGCAGCCATCTTTTTCCCACGTAACTGCCGTCCCAAATCCTTTTCGATCGTCAGACCATCCGTGATGCGGTCAAAAAAGTTTTTCATGATCCCACTCATGCTGTACCAGTACTCAGGAGTAGCAAAAATCCAGGTATCATAAGCTAATAACCGCTGAAATAGCGGCAGGAAGTCATCCGATTGGTTCAAGTGCTCATAATCATAAGCAGAAATATCGTATTCCTTGAGGGGAATTTCTTCTCCTCCAAGGTGTTTTTGAAGCTCCAGTACCACCTTATGGGTATTCCCTTCAAGCCGGGAGCTTCCCTGAATGATGATCAGACTCATACGAACGAAATAAACCTAAAAAGTAAACCAGGCTTTATCCTTTGGTTTAAAAGACCGCCTGGCAATTATCAAAAGACGGAAGGCCTGGGTTTTACTGCTTATTGAGGCTCCAGTCATATTCCATGAATGAAATAGAGGTCCCCTCAGCAATAGGGGGATTTACATACCGATTTAGAAACTTAACCAAATCCCCAAAGTCGCTGCCGTACCATTCAAAGATTTTAGAAAGTCGAACCGCATCCTTCTGAATGTCATTATTGGCACTGCGGATAAAATTTCGCGTAACCCGGTCTAATTGGTTGCCCAAAGTTTCCCCCTTATACGCCTGATTTAGCAAAGGAGGACAAGATTTTGCCGCACAATTCACTGCAAAATGTATTCGGGGCTCATCGAACCGCTTCCGGATAATTTCATGTTCCACCTGGTTCAAGGTGAGCACCTGATCCCCAACCCGGATGAAGGGTTTGTCCCAGGGTTTGTCCAGCTTGGTGATGCTGGAAATGGGGTAATTATCGACAATTAGCTTCACTGTGCTGGCATTGTACAGATTAATCCAATAAGCCAATTTTCGATTTTGGTCCCAGTTACTTGCAGGTTCGTTCTCTGCTAATAAATTGAGGTAATCGTTCAGAGGCTTGGTATTTTCGCGAATTGCAGCATAATTCACCTTGCCCATGTTGGTAACGTGCTTTTTGAGCAAAGCATCCCATGTTTCGTGAAGGGCTGATTTGGTAAGAGCTTCGGTGGAGGTGGGGGTTTCATTATACGAAGTATCCAGTAGAGGCATCCCTCCTATCAGGAAGCTTGTCATTACAACTGAAAATATGTACATCTTCATCTTCGTTGGCTTTATGGATCGTTAGTTTTTCTAAGCAAACATACGAATCCAATGCCAGATTGATTGTCTGACCCCTGACATTGCATGCAAATAGGCAGTTTCTTACGTCTGTTAGGTATCTTGACCCAGCTTTTCCCTTTCAACTATTCATTTGCAACCGACAACCATTTTTTTCCATGAAAAAGACCTTCCTACTCTGTATCTGTGCATTACTTTTTGGGAGTTTATCTGCACAAATTTGTACCCCAGACACCAATTTTACGGCCCCAGGTATTTATCCGGCAAATATGCCAGATGCCTGTGTCAATCAACCCTACAGCTTCGTGGTTACCCTGGTGGTTCCACAGGATACATTGGTAAATGTGCCCCCATTGGGTAACCTCCGGGTTCCCATTGATAGCTTCATCCTGGATGACATTTTAGGGCTTCCCGCTGGGCTAAGCTACCAATGTAGCCCCGCCAGCTGTACATTTCTGGGAAATGCTTCCTATTGTGTCGTGGTAAGCGGTACGCCCACTGTTACCGGGTTTTACAGCCTGGATGTAGCAGTTGATTTGTATTCAACGGTTCTTGCCACCTCCTTCAACGCAGTGGACACCCTCCGTGCAGCCTTTACTTTCAATGTCACCAATCTGCCAACTGCTGCTATAACTGGCCCTGCTACAGTCTGTGCAGGGGATAGTATTGTACTAGATGCAGGCAGTGGATTTCCAGCTTACCTGTGGTCAACTGGTGAGACCACGCAAAGTATCTTTGTGAAGGCAGCCGGGAGTTATGGCGTCCGGGTAGGAACAGGCAGCTGTTCAGACTCTACCTCGGTTTCTGTCACCCAGGTCAGTGGTCCCTCAGTCGCCCTGAACACCCATGACGCCACCTGTGCGGCTACCAATGGTGCAGCACGGGCCATTTCAACCGGAAATGCACCCTTTACCTATACCTGGACCAATGGACAGACCACGGATTCCATTAGCGGGTTGGCACCAGGAAATTATTCAGTCACGGTTGTAGATGCCAATGGCTGTAGCGACATACAGTCGTTTACCATTAATAGTACAGGTGGACCCACCCTGGCACCGGCCAGCACCCAGAATGTCACTTGCAATGGGGGCAATGATGGAGATATCCAGGTAACAGTTTCTGGTGGTACAGGCCCGTTTACTTATTCCTGGTCAAATGGTACCACGTCTCAAAACCTCTCTATGATTCCTGCGGGCACCTACACCCTTACGGTAACGGATGCCAACAGCTGTGTGGCGGTACTCACCGAAACCTTGACTGAGCCTGCTCAGGCAGTTGATGTACTGCTGGTGACCAGCACCGATGTCAGTTGCGCAGCTGGAGTAGATGGCTCTGCTACCGTAACAATAACTGGCGGAACCTTGCCTTACACCTATACCTGGGACACCAATCCTGCTCAAAATCAGGCTACTGCAACAGGCCTTATGGCAAATACCTATCAGGTAATTGTCAGTGATGACAATGGCTGTCAGGATACGCTGAACGTGACCATTGCAGAGCCTGCGGCCCTCGATGTAACTACAAGTGGTGTGGACAACCTGTTTGTTAATGGCATGCCCAGCGGAGAGGCAACTGCCACAGCAAGTGGGGGAACTCCTCCTTACACCTACTCCTGGGGTAACGGGGCCACAACCGCTATGATCACTGGACTAAGCGGTGGTACGTATATCGTCACCATTACAGACGCTAACAACTGCACCATAAACGACACCATTACAATTGGAGAGATGGTTAGCATTCAGGGGGCGTTTGATGCCCTTGAGCAAATCAAGGTGTACCCTAATCCAACCTCTACAAACCTTTCCGTGGACCTGACTTTGGCTCGCCAACAACATGTTCGCCTGGTCGTAGTTGACCTGCAAGGGCGCGAAATGCTGTCCCAAGACCTTGGACAAGGGGTTAACTTTGCGCATAACCTTGACATGGGGACACTCCCAAGTGGCACATATCTGCTTAAGGCATGGAGCGAATCGGGAAGCGCGTATGTACGAGTGGTGAAGGAGTAGTTTTTAAGAGCTTTTAGGTAAAAGGTGTTAGGTAATAGGTTGGGGAGTCAATTTCTCCCACCTTTTACCTAATGCCTAACACCTGATAGCTAGTTTTCTTTTTCTGGTCCTTATTGCCTAATTTCGGTGGAACCAAATGGACTTTTTCTCATCTATATTTTTAAGTCGAAGGTTTTTCATTGCGGCAGGAATAAATGTGGCGGTATTTGTGCTTGCCTATTTTTTCCCATTGCTTATGTCAGTAGCCCAAGGCCTACTAGGGATTATTGCCCTGTTGCTCTTGGTGGACGGGTGGATGGTATTCCAACCCAGGGAGGGGATAAAAGGGGATCGCAGCTGCCCGGAGAAATTTTCGAATGGAGACCACAACCCTGTCTGGCTTTGGTTTAAAAATGGATACGCCTTTCCAGTTATGCTGGAAATCATAGACGAAATACCCGTCCAATTTCAGAAAAGAGATTTTTTATTAACGACTTCCCTTGCCCCAGAGGAGGAGAAGGAGTTGGAATACCTGCTTAGGCCTACTGAAAGGGGAGAATATCATTTTGGGGCATTAAATGTATATGCAAGGGGTCCGATTGGACTGGTAAAGCGCAGGTACCGATTCTCCTCAGAACAGATGGTTCCAACCTATCCTTCCTACATACAGTTGAGGAAATTCCAGTTAATGGCCATCAGCAACCGCCTGACAGATATTGGGGTAAAAAAAGTTCGGAGATTGGGACACACCACTGAGTTTGAGCAAATCAAAGAATATGTTCGAGGGGATGACTACCGCACGGTGAACTGGAAAGCAACTGCCAGGACCGGGAAGCTCATGGTAAACCAGTTTGCAGATGAAAAATCACAGCCGGTCTATTGTCTGATTGACAAAAGCCGGAACATGAAAATGCCATTTGAGGGGCTAACCTTACTGGACTATGCGATCAATGCTTCATTGGTGATGTCCCATATCGCGATGCATAAGCACGACAAGGCAGGTCTGATCACCTTTGCTGAACAAATCAGTACCCGGGTTCCGGCATCGAATCGCCCTGGACATATGAGCAGGATTCAGGAGGCCTTGTACAACCAGGAAACCCGATTTCTGGAGGCAGATTACGCTCGATTGTTTTCATTTCTTCAATTAAAGGTCCCTCATCGCAGCCTAATGCTGCTTTTTTCCAATTTTGAGTCCTTGACGGGCATGCGCCGCCACCTCCCTTATTTGCAGCGCATTGCACGGAATCACCTGTTGGTGGTAGTCTTTTTTGAAAATACAGAATTGAAGGAATTGATTCAGTCAAGGCCCACAACTACCGAGGAGGTATACATCAAAATCACGGGAGAGCACTTTAATTTCCAGAAAAAACAAATGGTTCGTGAGCTCGACCGGCATGGCATCATTTCTATCCTCACCACGCCCCAAAACCTGACAGTCAATACCGTCAACAAATACCTGGAAATAAAAGCCAAAGGAGCTATTTGAGTTTTGCTACATGCCTGTCTTTCGTCTCACCGAAGAAGTCCTGTTTCCCCACCCAAGCTACGCTGAAGAGGGGTTGCTGGCAGTAGGAGGGGACCTGGGTCCAGATAGGTTGCTTACTGCCTATGCAAACGGCATTTTTCCCTGGTATTCCCCTGAAGAGCCCATCATGTGGTGGAGTCCGGATCCGAGGTTTATCCTGTATCCCGAGGATATAAAAATATCTAAAAGCATGAAACAGGTCATTCGCCGGAAACTGTTTCACATTACCTTTGACCAGGATTTCCCAGCCGTCATTCGTGCCTGCCAAAAA
>JBCDIQ010000193.1:0-10700 GCA_039024295.1 Bacteroidota bacterium
AAACTTTTTCCCCTAATCGCTATCAACACATGATAAGTTCACAAATTGGAAAAGTGACATTTCTGTTGATGTTGTTGATTCATAATATTCCAAAAATCTAATGGAACTTCAAATCATACCTCAGGCTTTTTTTCCTGCTTGCTGATCTGACCAGCCCTTCTGGTTGTATGGTGTTAGCTGAGGAAAGTTGCTTATTTCTCCTTTCACTTTGATACCTTATTTCCCAATTTGGGACGATTCCCTACATAGGAATATCCGTAAGTATCTGAAAACCAGGGATGCTGTAGGTTGGCCCCAGCTTTGCCAAAGTAGGAATGTAAACGTCAAACAACATTTCTCACCAATTAAACCGCCGATGTCATGAAAAGCCCTCACCAACCCACCAACTGGACACAAGCCCCTGAAGGAGAAAATGCCTTTCCTTGGAATGCTGAAATGGGAATCTCCGCTAAGAAACCAAAAGTAATGGGCGGTGGTGTACGGCCAAGACGTCCCAAAAGAATGCCTCGTAAGGCCAGAAGATAACTGAGTTCTTTTTTACGGATTTGAAGCCTGTTGAATGCCCCTTTTGCCATGAAAGAGGGGCATTTTTTACGTTTTATTTCCTGGTGTTGTGACTTCGTGTTCGAAAGACCATCTCAATCTTGGAATGTGATAGCTGAGGATATAGGAGAATACTTGCATATGAACCTGCTCTTTAGCTACTTTGAACCACAACCTTTAACCCCATTTTATCAAATTTCACACTCATCGTTATGACCTTACAATCAAAATATCAGTCCGTACTTGAACTTGGAGAACAGCTAGGCGTTAAGGACGGCTATGTAAAAGAGGAAGATGGCAAGCTGAAAATCGGTGGTGTAGCCGGAACCCAGTATGAAAAAAACCTGATGTGGGATAAGATCAAGGAAGTTGGTGGAGATTCCCCTGCTGATCTTTCTGCTGACATCAAAGTGGAAACTGAGGAGTACTTCCACAAGCATACCGTTGCTTCTGGAGATACCCTGGGAAAAATTTCTGCCAAGTACTACGGAAAAGCCGGTGCTTACATGACCATTTTCAATGCTAATACCAACATCCTGGATGATCCCAATAAAATCTTTCCTGGACAAGAGTTGGTGATTCCTTTTCCTTAGGACTGAAAGGCACTAACGAACTACACAATAGGCAGTCATGAATTGGCTGCCTTTTTTTGTTTGAAACGAATTAATTCCTGGTGCAGGTGCTTCAAAGATGCCACTAAGTCAGCGTTCGGGAAAGTATCATAGGCATCTGGTGGCAAAACGGGAAGAATCACCTCATACTCCCCGTGACTCATGGTAACCCGCGCACCAATTGACTCCAGTTTACTGATGAACCGCTGGTTGTCTACCAATAAAATCATTTCCAATTCCTGTATGCCTTCCATGCCAGCGAGCACATAGAGCAGCATAAAAAATAATTTTCCCAATCCTTTCCCCTGCCATTCATCTATTACGGTGACCGCTACTTCTGCAGAAGTACTAGCGGAAGATTGACGGATCATCCGAGCTACTCCTAGTCCGGGAAAGTCGGGGACTTTCGGGTCCAATGCCCCCCATGCAATATGCAAATGTTGATCAGCTTGTGCTACTTTTTCCAGGGCGTCCACATTGAGCTGACCAGACTGGAAGAAGCGGGTGTGGATGGATTCAGGGGATAGCAGGTCTTTTGCAGCCCGAAGACGGTCGACGTCCTCAGGTCCAATGGGGCGGAGCATGACCTGTTTTCCGGAGGAGATTTGAAGGGTGAGTGCCATGGGATAACGACTTATCCCTATTTACGAGCGATGGAAAGCTTGGTTTTTGAATTTCGGTCACCTACCTGGTAAAAAAGTCAGAGGTTTTCCTGAGAAAAATCATTCTTCTAGCCCATTCGGGGCGGTAAATTTCTTTTTTACATCGCCTATGCACAAGATACTGGTTCCCACAGATTTTTCTCCTGCTTCTCAGGTGGCTCTGGCATATGGCCAGCAGCTGGCTTCGCAAATGGAAGCAGAATTAGTGGTGTTTCATGCTTACCATTATACCCAAGGAGATGCCATGTTTGCTCCAACCGAAGTGCTCGCTGAACTTAACAGTGAGCCTCGTGAAGCAGCTGTGCGTCTACTGGCTGCCCTGACCGAAGAGTTCTACCAGGGGAAGCACCTGAAGGTAAAGCAGGTCGTTCAAGAGGGGTTTGCAGATGAGCTCATTCTTGAGATCGCCAAAGAGGAAGAACCTACCTTTATCATCATGGGGACACACGGGATTGGGGGTATTGCTGCTAAACTACTGGGGAGCGTCACCACTACTGTTATGCTGCATGGCCAATTTCCGGTTATTGCCGTGCCACCAGAGTACGAGCCACACCCGGTAGGCGATATTGTTTTTGCAACCGACCTAGTCAGTCGCCCTGTAAAGGCCATGCACCAATTGGCCATCTGGTCACGTTTGTTGGGTGCTTCTTTGCGCGCCATGCATGTAAAAGTCCCCAATCAACCTGAGGCAGTATCCTTACAAGAGGATGAAACTTATCTGGCAGGAATGGAGTTTGACAAAATTCCCCTGGATGTCATTGCTGCTCCAACTGTCGCAAAAGGCCTCCAACAAGTGGTAGACAACCAGCTTGTGGACCTGTTAGCCGTGTTGCCGCATGAGCATCCCTTTTGGGAAGGCCTGTTTCATCAAAGCGTGACCAAGTACTTGAGCCAGCATGCGCGCATTCCCATTTTGTGCCTGCGTGACCAGTAATTGATCGGCCTTACAACTAGCAAGGAATACCTTGCAGCAAGCCTATTCATCTGTTATTTTGCAGGGAAAATGAATGCCTGGTGCTTTGCCATCTGGGCAAATAAAGGATTTAATCTCCCTTTTTTGCACCCCAACTAAACAACCAATCTCTATGAACCTGTTTACCAGAATGCTACTGGCCGTTGTATTGATGTTGCCTGCTGCTACAAAAGCAGATGAAGGCATGTGGCTGCCCATATTGCTCAAGCAATTAAATGAAGCTGATATGCAAGCTAATGGCCTGAAGTTATCCGCCGATGATATCTACAACATAAATGCTTCCAGCCTCAAAGATGCGGTCGGTATCTTTGGAGGGGGCTGTACCTTTGAGGTAATTTCTCCTCAAGGACTCATCCTGACGAATCACCACTGTGGGTACGGGGTAATCCAATCACACAGCTCCGTAGAAAATGACATCCTGTCCAATGGGTTCTGGGCGATGAACAAAAAAGAGGAACTGACCAACCCTAGCCTGACCGTTACCTTTATCGTTCGAATGGAAGATGTGACGGAAAAGGTGCTCGCAGGAATTGGATCAGACGTTTCCGAAGCGGAAAGAGCAGGGATTATTCAGCAGCGTGCCCAAGAACTGGCTAACGAAGCGGTAGCCGGTACTCACTATGGTGCGAGTGTTCGTCCGTTTTACTATGGAAATGAATACTATCTGTTTGTAACCGAAACCTTTCGGGATGTACGCTTGGTTGGAGCCCCTCCTTCCTCTATCGGTAAATTTGGAGGGGAAACCGATAACTGGAAATGGCCACGTCATAATGCGGACTTTTCCCTTTTTCGGGTGTACTCCGGCCCTGACGGAAAGCCTGCTCCCTATTCAGAAGAGAACATTCCGTTGAAACCTCGTCATTATTTCCCCATCTCACTTAAGGGAGCCAATGAAAATGACTTTACCATGGTGTACGGATTTCCTGGCAGCACCCAGGAATACCTAACCTCCCATGGAGTGGACATGATCATGAATTCCCAGGATCCCTTGAGAATCGGGCTGCGTGACCAGCGGCTCAAGGTCATGAAGCGGTATATGGCTTCCAGTGATAAAATTCGCATCCAATATGCTTCAAAATATGCCCGGGTAGCTAATGGATATAAAAAATGGAAAGGAGAAATTCGGGGATTAAAGCGTGACAGTGCACTGAAAAAGAAAAGGGCCTTTGAGGTAGAATTTATGAGCAGGGTAAACGCCAATCCCACCTGGAAGAAAAAGTATGGTGATTTGTTATCTCAGTTTGAGGCATTGTACCAGCAATTTTCTTCGGTGAATTATGAACGGTTCTATTTCATCGAATCCGGATATTCTGGAATTGAGGCAGTTTCTATGGCCAACCGTTTCACCAAGTTGGACAAAGCCTTGGAATTAAAAGAGGAGGAGGGCATCCAAAAAGAGGTCGAGGCACTTCGCAGCCAAATTCCAGGGATCTTCAAGGATTATCATGCCCCCATTGACCGTGAGGTTTCTATGGCGTTGCTGGAAAGTACGCGGGAAGACCTTTCCATGAACCAACTGCCGGATATCTTTGAGCATATTCGTAAAAAGTACAAGAATGATATAGGTCGATTTGTAGAGGCGATGTTCACCAAGTCGGTTGTGACCGATGCTGGGCGAATGGAAGCATTTTTGGCCAAGCCTTCCCTGAAAAAATTGAAAAAGGACCCTGCAATTATGCTCAACACTAGCCTGCGGGCCAACTATTTCGCACGTGTTCAGCCAACATATGGCCAAATGGATGCTCAGCTGGACAGCCTGTATCGAATCTACATGCAGGCGCAGCGGGAAGTCTTTTCGGAAAAGACCTTCTATCCCGATGCGAACTTCACCTTGCGGGTGACCTATGGCAAGGTACAGGGGATGGAGCCAAAGGATGGGGTGAATTACCTCCATTACACCACGCTTGAAGGGGTAATGGCAAAAGAAGATCCCAACAATTCTGAATTCTACATTCCTGAGAAGCTGAAGACCCTTTACCATGCAAAAGACTTTGGGAAGTACGGCATCGACGGGGTCATGCCCGTTTGTTTCATTGCGTCTAACCACACTTCTGGTGGAAACTCAGGCAGCCCAGTCATCAATGGTGAAGGCCATCTGATTGGCTTAAACTTTGACCGCAACTGGGAAGGCACCATGAGTGACATCAATTACGATGTGAAGCAATGTCGCAACATCAGTGTGGACCTGCGGTATGTCTTGTTTATCATTGATAAATTCGCTGATGCCGGATACCTGATTGAAGAGATGAAGCTGGTGGAGTAGGGGGAAGGTGATAGGTATTAGGCTATAGGGCTGAAGCAGAAGGGCCTATATTTTTCCTTTAACCCTGCTAAGGTCTGAGCCTTGGCAGGGTTTTGTTTTAATGAACTTTTTATGGGGGATGGTTTATTCCAGCTCCCAGTTATCCTAAAACACCGTTTTGTCATTCTGGGCCTGCGGAAGAATCTGAATGGTGACAACCGTTTCAAAAGGCTCCTCGACTAACGCTACTTATGACAACTATTAGCATGCTAATTACTAGTAGCGATTTGAGGGTAGTGGTAAGAAAGTAGGGTTGTCCGACTTTTTCATTGATGCAACATCTGCAAAAATCTACCCCAAACAAATCGAGTTTATCCTTGGATATACGAGACCCCGCTGTTTGGGGAGGCCAACGCGCATATTTTTCTACGAAAGAGATTGGTGAGGCACGGTTAAACAGTCCCGCTCTTCCTTGTCATCTCAACAATAGTAGGGTATCAGCGGTATCTTCATTCAGGTAGACACTACGGGTGTGGTTAACGAAGAAAGCCTATGTTAGCTTCATTACTTACAAAGACTCCGGTTTTGTCATGCTGGGCCTGCAGAAGAATCTATAGGGTTGACAATCATTCAACAGGTCCTCTACCTAGGTGGGACAGGAGGGTAAAACCTTTACAAAACATAAAAAAACAGGCGGTCCATCTGAACCGCCTGTTAGATCAAAACCTGAGAATAACAGCATTATTCTGCACTTGCCTCATCGGCAATATCCTCAGAAGATTCTTCCTTTGGTTTTTTCTTCTTGCCCTTCACCTTCTTACGAGGCTTAGGCGTTACAACGACTTTTTCTTCTTTTTCGTCGTAGGAGACTTCCAGGACGTCCCCAATCTGAGTTTCGCCTTTCAGAATTTCATCTGCGATCGGGTCTTCTAGGTATCGTTGTAAGGCACGCTGCAATGGACGAGCACCAAACTGCTTGTCAAATCCTTTGTCCGCGATGAAGTCTTTGGCTTGATCGGTAAGCTCGATGTCATAGCCTTTCTCTTCGATTCGGGCAAACACCTGCTTAAGCTGCAAGTCGATGATGCGGAGGATGTCCTCGCGCTCCAGCTCGTTGAAGATGATGACTTCATCTATCCGGTTAAGGAACTCAGGACGGAACACCTTACGCATGGCACCTTCAATGGTGCTGCGCATCATCTCATCGCTCTGCTCCTTGCGGGAAGAGGTAGAGAAACCAACTCCGTCACCGAAGCTCTTGAGTTCGCTGACCCCAACATTGGAGGTCATGATGATAATGGTGTTTTTAAAGTCGATGCGACGGCCCAATCCATCTGTCAGGATACCATCATCCAGTACCTGGAGCATGATGTTGAAGATGTCTGGGTGGGCTTTTTCAATTTCGTCGAGCAGTACAACAGAATAAGGACGACGGCGTACACGCTCAGTTAATTGTCCACCTTCTTCGTACCCAACGTATCCGGGAGGTGCTCCTATCAGACGAGACACGGTGAATTTCTCCATGTACTCACTCATGTCCAGTCGGATGAGGGCTTCTTCGGAGTCGAACATCTGACGGGCTAATGCTTTCGCCAATTCTGTTTTACCTACACCAGTCTGTCCCAAGAAGATAAAGGAACCAATCGGTTTATTGGGATCTTTCAATCCCAAACGAGAACGTTTGATGGCCTTGACCAATTTGTCAATGGCACCATCTTGGCCAATGATGGCTCCTTTTAGGTTTTGTCCCATGCTTACCAGACGAGAAATCTCGCCAGCAGCGATCTTGGTAACAGGTACTCCCGTCATCATTGACACGACAGAAGCTACGTCCTCATCGGAAACGGTGTAACGCTTGTTCTTGGTTTCTTCTTCCCACTCCAACTTGGCCTTCTCTAATTCTTCCAGTAAGCGTTTCTCCTGGTCGCGAAGTTGAGCCGCTTCTTCATACTTCTGGCTCTTCACGACTTTGTTTTTCATCTCCTTCACCTCCTCAATTTTTCCTTCTAATTGAAGAATGCTTTTGGGAACGTGAATATTGGTGATGTGTACACGTGAACCTGCTTCATCCAATACGTCAATTGCCTTGTCAGGGAAGTAACGGTCAGAAATGTAACGATCACTCAACTTTACACAAGCATCAAGTGCTTCTTCTGTGTAATTGACGTTGTGGTGATCTTCGTACTTGGACTTAATATTTTCTAGGATGATCCGAGTTTCGTCTACAGAAGTAGGCTCAACCATCACCTTCTGGAAACGACGTTCCAAGGCACCGTCTTTCTCGATATACTGACGATATTCATCCAAGGTGGTAGCACCGATACATTGGATTTCACCACGTGCCAGGGCAGGCTTGAAAATGTTAGAAGCATCCAGCGAACCGGAAGCACCACCTGCACCTACAATGGTGTGAAGCTCATCAATGAACAGGATCACATCAGGTGATTTCTCTAGTTCAGCCATCACTGCTTTCATCCGCTCTTCAAACTGGCCGCGGTATTTGGTCCCGGCTACCAAAGAAGCAATGTCTAGGGTTACCACGCGCTTGTTATAAAGCACACGACTCACCTTGCGCTGGATGATGCGAAGGGCTAGCCCTTCTGCAATTGCGGTTTTACCTACACCGGGTTCCCCGATCAACACCGGGTTATTTTTCTTCCGGCGGCTCAATATCTGGGCTACGCGCTCAATTTCTTTTTCCCGGCCTACTATGGGGTCGAGCTTATTTTCTTCGGCTGCCTTTGTAAGGTCACGGCCGAAGTTATCGAGCACGGGGGTTTTTGATTTTTTGGGGTTGCGGGGTCTATCTCCTGAAGAACTCATTTCGGACGATTCTGGTGGGTCACTGGTTACGGACATGCGAGGGGAACCGCCCTCGTCTTTTGATTCTAGCTCTCCACGAATGGTGTCATAGCCGATACCAAAACGGGAAAGGATTTGAGCAGCTACGTTGTTTTCCTCTCGAAGAATGGAAAGAAGTAAGTGCTCAGTACCGATCACACCACTCTTTAGCAACTTTGCCTCTAAGCGAGTGATTTTCAGTACCTTTTCTGCTTGCCTTGTTAAGGGAAGATTGGTCAGGTTAATGGTGGTAACAGTCCCTTTTATTGCATTTTCTATTGAACGCTTGAGCTGCGACAAATCCACATCCAGGTCAGCAAGAATTTTAATGGCTAACCCTTCGCCTTCCCGAATCAAACCCAGAAGCAGGTGCTCCGGGCCGATGTAATCGTGCCCGAGTCGGATAGCTTCCTCTCGACTGTAAGAGATAACATCCTTTACTCTATCTGAAAAATTTGATTCCATATCGTGTATAAAAACTACCCTTACAAACGGGTAATGTCAACTGAATGTTACAGCCCGAATTAGGCAGTAACTACTGCAATTCCGATGGCTACCAATATTAGGTTGAGCAATGCCAAAGGGAGCAAACGCTTCCAGCCCATATCCATGAGCTGATTGTACTTGAAGCGAGGAAGTGTCCATCTCACCCAAATAAAAACACAAATGAAGAAGATGGTTTTCGCAAGGAACCAACCTACTCCCCAGAGTGCTTTGGCCCAAACTGCCCAGGTCTCTACTCCAAACACAGACTCGAAAGGTCCTAAGTATCCTCCAAAAAGCATCGTGGAAATAATGGCAGATCCAACAACTACGTGTAAATATTCGGCCACGAAAAACATGGCAAATTTCATTGAGCTATACTCTGTGTGAAACCCTCCCACCAATTCCTGTTCTGCCTCTACCAAGTCAAAAGGTGCGCGATTGGCTTCGGCGAAGGTACAAATGATAAAGATTACGGCTCCTAAGGGGTTGCAGAAGATGTTCCAAACGTCTCGCTGGGCTTCAACGATGGAGGTAAGTTTTAAAAAGTCTCCTGAGATATCAGCATCTGCATTGGTAAGGAGAATGATGCTTACCACGGATAATCCCAAGGCGAGTTCATAGCTCACCATTTGGGCAGAAGCTCGAAGGCCTCCCAGAAGGGAATATTTGCTATTTGCCCCCCATCCCGCAAGGGTTACTCCATAAACAGATATGGAGGTAATGGCTAAAATGTATAGTACACCTACATTTATGTCTGCTATCACCAGGAAGGAGCCATCGCCAAGGTTGCCGAACGGTATTACCGCCAAGGTCACCAATGAGATGGTCACCGCAATGACAGGGGCAACAAAATGGATTCGCCTATTGGATTCTGAGGGAATAATATCTTCCTTCAGTAGCAGTTTCAACACATCGGCAGCAGGTTGTAACAATCCTAAAGGCCCAACACGGTTGGGGCCAACCCGTTGTTGAAGGGCAGCAGCAATTTTCCGTTCAGCGTATACTGAATATGCCGCAAAAGTGAGGATGACAACCAGTACTGGTAGGATGAGGAGTATTTGACTGATAATATCCATAGAATACCAAGTTATTCGGGGGGATTACTCTCGAATAACAAAGTTACAAATATTGCAATGCGCAACAAGCTAAGCGCACAGGAACGTGAAAAAAATAGGCTATCAAATCAACCTCCTTACAGTTGGTTACAGGCGGTGTTGAATTTCTTTCGGATCACTTTATGTTCCTCTCTACCCATTTAAATTCAACTTGATCACGCTCAGGGTTCGCCCGCGATTCTGAAAATATACCATAAGTGCCTCACGGTTATTGATTTGTTCACAAAATCTGGGAGAAAATGAGTTGCCGTATCTGTAGCCTTTCAATAAAGGCTTACGCAGGGACACATCCCCATCAAAACTGATCAGGTTAAAATAGATATTTTCAGGTTGGCGACGAGGTTTGTATTCATAAAATACATATGCACCCTCTCCTCCGATCGCATTGAAATAGGAGAGGTTCCCCGGGTTTTCAGACACCTGGTTTTTTTCTACGATGGACTGCCACTCAATACTCCCTTGTCCAGATACTGAGGTAAGGATGATGTCTTCGTAATGGTAGACTTCCCGGTCCACAAAATATCCGTAAGGATCACGATAAGTATTGTAGGTAATGAAATACTTCTCTGCTACCAATAGCAGCCCTCCATCCGAACGAAGCACGATATTCTTGAGGTAAAAATTCTTGAGCTCACGCCCTCGGTTAATTTGCCCAGAAGATAAATACTGAGACAGAAAGGTGGGTTTAAACTTCTGAATTGAGTTCATCAACACCTCTCCCTCTGGCGAGAGCTTTTGAACCAGCGTGCCAATGATTTGGTCTGTCCCCTGATTAGAATAAAACCCAGCGGCATAAATGTTCTCATTTCGATCAACCCGGAAAGCAAGGTCGGAGATGTACCTGTCACCAATTTCAATTTCGATTTCTTTCCCTTGCTGGGTCAGGGGATCAAATTTATATACCAGATACTTGAAGTCTTCGGCATCCCGGATGCGTTGTACCAGGTAAAATTTTCCGAGCAGGTAGATATTGCCTTCATTGCTAACTTTCAGCGACCGAACCCTGAACCTATTGTCTGGATATTTTAAGGCAATCTCACCATTGCCGGTATAGTTGCCCCGTTCATCGAACATGTAGTAAAGAATCTGTTCAGATTCACGCCTGTTTTCCAGGTTTTTATAGCAGAGCAAGCGCCTCTTATTTGGAGAAAATTCATACTGAAGGTCTACCTTTTGCTCTTTCTGGTTGGGATAAATGGAAAGAAGCCCCTCTTCATTGATCACGTT
>JBCDIQ010000194.1:0-10555 GCA_039024295.1 Bacteroidota bacterium
AGGGAGTGTATGTATACGTGGTGCAGTACCTCGATGTGGACGGCAAACAAGTCGAAGACAGCGGGACGATCACCCTCATCCGCTAGCTTTTGCTCAAATTAGTGTAGCACTTACATGCGGCTGTCCCATAAGGACAGCCGCCTTTTTTTCACCTTCAATCACCAAAAATGTACGGTGACAGTCAGCAGAAAGAAATATCATCAGGAATTTGCTTTCTTGTGAGGAAATTGATTTTCCCGCATGGCAATTGCCCATTATTTAATTGTATCCTGGTACCTGTTACTGTTCCTGCTGTGCGGAGGTCCTAATCTGTTTGCCCAGGGGAGAGCTTCTGAGCCAATACTTCGTTTTGAGCATTACAGCACAGAGGAGGGACTCACCAGTAATTCCGTCACAGCCATTCTTCAGGATTCCAGAGGGTTTGTATGGATCGGTACCCCAAAAGGGCTAAATCGGTATGATGGTGCCCAAATTAAGCAGCTTGCTATGGATTCTTCTGGAAATTCTGGAGAATTATTTATTCGTAGCATTGAAGAAGGCCAGGGAGGAAACCTTTGGGTTGGAACTGCCAGAAATGGGCTGCTAAAATATAATTGGCGAAAAAACCAGCTTTCTCATTCATCTCCCCTTTTGGAAACCGAAGACTGGGATATTTTGAGCTTATGGGAGAATACTGACCAGTCATTGTGGATTGGCACAAATAAAGGCCTGTTTCTGGCAAGGCCTGGAGATACTCCTCCTGAGCAAGTTCTCTTGGGAAAAGGGAAACAACCTTCGGTGACCTGTATCCTTCCAGGTGCTCAAACGGACCTCTGGATTGGAACGGAAGAAAAAGGACTTTTTAGGATCAAGAAAGATTATAGTGACAAAAACTTTCAGCAGTACACCAAGGAGTCTTCGGTGCATCTCCCCGATAATCGGATAAGGACATTGCTCCTGACCAAGGATAACGTTCTGGTAATTGGCACAAATGAAGGGATCGGGGCTTTCCAAGAGGGAAATCCTGGGAGAGATGACTTCGCCTTTTCCAGGGCCTTTCCACAGTTAATGAATGCTGACATTGAAGCGTTAACGGAAGATCGTGCCGGCAGAATTTGGGTAGGAACCTTTGATAAAGGGCTGTTTCGACTGGACCTAAGGAAGGGGGAACTTGCTAAAGTTGCTGCACAATCAGGCGGCCTGGAAGATAGTGTCATCATCTCCTTGTTGACCGATAGGTCCGGGCTGCTATGGGTTGGGACCTACAGCAGAGGAGCCTATACGACCAACCCCGTCAAAGTCGAATTTAATTTTGTAAGTCCGGGTGACAACTCCTCTAACGGAGATGTGTATGCAATTTTTGAAGAAAGCGATGAAGATATTTGGATGGGAACCTCTCAGGGGCTGACCCGGCTGAACCCCTATTTGCAAAGTTTTCAGAAGCTAAGTCACCCGGAGTGGGAACAAACGATCATGTATGCCATTCAGGCGGATGATCAAGGAGGGATTTTTCTGGGTTCTTCAGGTCAGGGCTTGGGCTACCTTAAAAAGCAGGAGCTGGGCAATGGTAAAATTGATGTATTAGGCCTTATAGGGGAAGATATCTTATGTATTTATAAAGACCCCTTACTTGCCGGTACCTATTGGGTTGGGCATACCTCTGGAATGGCGCGAATTACCATGCAGCCTGGCGGTCTTCCTTCCCTGGAGCTCCTGCCTTCTCTTGAAGAAACCTTTGCCGGACTGGAAGTTCAGACAATTCTGAGGGACCGAAATGGAAAACTTTGGATAGGAACATATACGGGTATTTTTGTATGGCCTCAGGACAGTGATACACCTCAAAGATTTTCCGGACCTGAAAATCAATTTGACGAGCTGACCGTCTATGCACTTCATCAAGGAGCAGATTCAAGCTTGTGGATTGGTACAAATAAGGGGCTATGGTGGTATGCAGAAACCTCTGGAGAAGTTGGCCATTATACCATTTTTGAAGGCCTGCCAGACAATTTTGTATACAGCATCTTACCGGATAAAGAGGGGAACTTTTGGATCAGCTCAAACCTTGGATTGACAAAAGCACGGATCCAGGGAACCCCTCAGACCTTGATGTTTATTTCATATGACCTTAAATCTGGTCTTCAATGTCGGGCATTCAACTATGGTGCTTTTCACAGGGGAACTTCCGGGAATATGTACATGGGGTGTGATAGAGGGTTGACGTATTTTCATCCTGATCTGATTGTGGAAAATGATGTGCCTCCGTTGGTCAGTATTCTAGATTTTCAAATTGCCGATACCAGCGTGTCCCCTGGCAACAAAGCACCTTTCAAAGGGGACATTTCAGCTACAAAAGAAATTGTGCTAGAGTATGATCAAAATGACATCACATTCGAATTTATCGCTTTGAACTACATTGAACCAGAAAAAAATGAATATGCTTACCTGATGGAAGGCGTAAACAATTCCTGGAGGTATGTGAAACAAAACCGTACGGCCGTATTCAACGACCTCGCTCCAGGAAACTATGTCTTTCGCGTAAAAGCTGCCTACAACAGTGGAATTTGGAACGAGCAGGGAACCAGTTTGAGGATAATTGTCAATCCCCCGTTTTGGCAAACGCCTTTGTTCTATTTGTTCGAGCTGCTTATCGCGGGACTGTTGGTACTGTTATTTGTAAAAATTCGAACCCGCCAGTTGGAGCAAAACAAACGTAAACTGGAAGAAAAAATCGCTCAGCGTACCCAGGAGCTAAGCAGGCAAAAAGAACGTACAGAGGAGGCACTGGAAGACCTGAAAGCTACCCAAACCCAGCTGGTAGAATCAGAGAAAATGGCTTCCTTGGGCCAGTTAACCGCCGGGGTTGCCCATGAAATTAATAACCCCATTACCTTTGTAAATGGGAATGTTAGGCCGTTGAAACGGGACCTGGATGATTTGCTGAGCATCCTGAATGCGTACGAGAGCGCAGCTGGTACCTTGTCTAAGCCAGAAGTCTTTGCTGAGGTAACCCGATTGAAATCAGATCTTGAGTATGGGTTATTGGTAGAGGAAATTCACCAGCTACTGGACGGAATCGAAGAAGGGGCACAAAGAACCTCAAAAATTGTTAAAGGGCTGCAGAATTTCTCTCGGCTTGATGAGCAAGACCGTAAGCTTGCAGATATTCATGAAGGCCTGAATTCTACTTGCCTCATCCTGAGCAATGAGCTTAAGGGTGACATTGAGGTCATAAAAGATTATGGCGACATTCCCAAGATCATGTGCTATCCCGGTAAATTGAACCAGGTGTTTATGAACCTGCTTACCAATGCCATTCAGGCAATTGAGGGGAAAGGAGCCATCACCCTAAAAACCCGATTAGAAGGAGGGGAGGTCAAAATATCAATTGAGGATACGGGAAAAGGAATGGATGAAGCCATCCAAAAGCGAATCTTTGAGCCTTTTTTCACTACCAAGGATGTTGGTTATGGCACTGGTTTGGGCTTATCTATCAGTTTTGGTATTATAGAACACCATAATGGTAAGATCACGGTAAGCAGCGAAATTGGGAAGGGGTCCGTATTTTGTATCTCCTTACCAGCAGAAACAGGCCAATCCTGATGGATAAACGAGCGTTTTCAATTCTTTACATCGATGATGAGCACCACAACCTCATCACGTTTAAAGCTGCTTTTAGAAGAGAATACCGGATACTTACTGCCCAAAGCGGTCCTGAAGCCTTAGAGGTTCTCCGCAACAATGAGGTAGGCCTGGTCATTTCAGACCAGCGGATGCCTGAAATGACAGGGGTAGAAGTACTGGAAAAAATTTCACGCGAATATCCTGATACCGTAAGAATCATCCTCACCGGCTTCAGCGATGTAGAAGCCATCATCAACGGAATTAATTCTGGGGGCATTTTTCGCTACATAACAAAACCCTGGGAAGAGCAAGAGTTGAGGATGACCATAGAAAACGCACGACAAGTTCACAGGCTCAATAGAAGTAACCACAGAATCTTGTCGGAGCTCCAGCAAAAATTGGAGGAACAAGAGCGACTCATGCGGTTGTTTGTCCGGTATGTGCCAGAACAAGTGGTCACCAAGGCCTTGGCCACTACAGATATGGCTACAATGTTTGAGGGGGAAGAACTTAATGTAGCCGTTTTATTCTGTGATCTACGCGGCTTTACCAGGATGAGCGAACAGCTGCCGCCTGAAATCATCGTAAAATTCTTGAACGATTACTACAGCCTGATGTCCATGGCCATCCACCACCACCACGGGAGTGTAACCCAATTTGTTGGGGATGAGATATTCGCCACTTTTGGCGCACCCGTAGCCGATGTATTCAACGAGCGAAATGCAGTATTCTGCTCATTGGAAATGATGGATAAATTGAATCAACTCAACGAGCAGTATGCTTCCACACTTGGGAGTGAGATATGCATGGGGATTGGCATCAATGCAGGACCCGCCATTACCGGAAATATGGGGTCTGAGGCCCGAATAAATTACGCCGTCACAGGAGAAACGGTGAACACAGGGAAAAGACTGGAAATTCTTTCAAAAGAAAAGGATAATTCTATCTTGATCAGCCAGGCGGTGTATGACAAAACCAAAGGGATCATCAAAACCCAAGATTGGCCTCGCATACTCATGGCCAGAGGCAACGAAATTTCTGTTTACCAGGTTCTTGAAAGAAAGTAGGCCCTATGTGTGGATAGCCTACGTTTGGAGATCAGAAGGGCAATTTCTAGCTTGCAAGTCAATTTTTTCAGTGCCAAAGCCCAGATTTGTTCCTGCACAGTTTTACATTGATTCGCACCCACTATGATCCGAAAGCTTTCTATCGTTATTCCAGCTTATAATGAGGAAAAACCATCCATTTAATCCTTGATAAAATCAAGGCAGTGGAGCTGGTTCAAGGAATCGAACAGTGACGCATCATCGTCAATGATTGTTCTAAAGATGGGACTGAGGAGGCACTTCATACCTATATGAGCAATAACCCGGAGCTGCAAATTGCCTATTATAAGCATGAGGTAAATCGAGGAAAGGGAGCTGCTTTGAGAACGGGGATTTCGAAAGCAACCGGAGAATACCTCATCATTCAGGATGCTGACTTGGAGTACGACCCACGCGAATACAATGATCTGCTCGGGCCCGTTCTAGAGGGTTTTGCTGATGTTGTGTATGGCTCCCGTTTCATGGGCAGTAACCCTCACCGCATCCTATTTTTCTGGCATTCTATCGGGAATAAATTGCTCACCACCCTGTCCAATATGTTCACCAACCTGAACCTCACGGACATGGAAACTTGCTACAAACTATTTGAAACTAAGCTGATCCAGTCTATTACGCTCAAGGAAAACCGATTTGGGTTTGAGCCAGAAGTGACTGCCCGTATCTCCCGGGTTCCTCGTATCAGAATCTACGAGGTAGGGATTTCATATTACGGACGGACCTATGAAGAGGGCAAGAAAATTGGGTGGAGGGATGGTTTCAGGGCGATTTACTGTATCCTGAAATATGGGATGCTGAAGCGATAAGGAATCGTTTTGAGAGGTGGAACTAGCCTGCTAATACCTCCGCAAGAATGGGACGCAGGCCGCTAAAAAAGAATTCTACCGCGATAACCATTACAATCAGTCCCATAAGCCTCATCATTACATTGAGGCCAGTTTGTCCGATGATCTTGATCAGTCGAGAGCCTGTGTAGAGAATCCCAAAAGTGGCCGCCATTACAAGTGCTGCGCTTCCAATCAGCACCAGCTTTTTCATAGGGGTATCTGCGTCTTGCATCAATACAATAGAATTGGTGATGGTCCCTGGACCGCAGATCATCGGGATGGCAAGTGGGGTAACCGAAATATCGTCCACGTATTGTTTTATCTCACTCTCTTTTACCTTGATTTTGCCGAGCTTGGCCTGAAGCATGTCCTGGCCCATCATAAAAAATATGATGCCTCCTACGATCCGTAATGCGTTGATAGAGATACCGAAGAAATCAAACAACACATTGCCTGAAAACATAAAAAATAGAATGGTGCCCATGGCAACCAGGGTAGCTTTCATGGCCGTTTTTCTCCGCTCTAAAGGCGATAGTTCGGCTGTCATGGTCATAAATACCGGCATCACCCCCAGTGGATTTACCAGGGTGAAATAGGAGGTGAGGGCAATTAGCCCCAAAGAGTAGTAGGCATCGTTCATTTCACGGTCAATTTTCAGACCGCAAAGCAACGTCTTTTCAAGCAGAACAAAAACCCTTTTTCAGGAATATATGCCAGCTACTACTTGCGACCAGGTACCTCAGGCGTTACTCCCTTGCGATTAATTCAAGAACTGCTTCCATTTGTTCATCCTTGCCAGATTTAATGCCCTCGTATGTCGTTGGGACCTCAATGTCGGGAATGATCCCCCTGGCCGGTGCATCTTCATTAAAGGAGCCAAAAATGGGAATGTCCACCTCTATTCCTGTCTCGGGCAATTGAAAAAACAGCATATTGCCTCCGTTCAGGCCTTTCAGGCTGCCGCCGGTTGTTTCCCCTACCAATTGACCGACGTTACAGTCCCGGAATGCTTTGGCCATGTAAAAAGTGGCAGAGCTATTGGCAGCATCAACCAATAGATACACTTTCCCTTGATAGGCCTTTTTGCCTTTTGGGTACTTATTTACCCCCAAGGTTCCCTCGATGGGCATATAGAAATTGGCACCACATGACTTGGTGGTTTCCCGGAAGTCGTACACCGACTTATCCCAGGTGGAGATATACGGTCTAAGGTATTCTGGTAGGTAATTGAACCGCTGACGATCCTCAAATGCATTTTGGGTACAGTCTTCTTTGAGCAGATAATTATTCAGGACTGCCAGCACTTCATCTGCCCCACCTTCATTTCCCCTGATGTCTATGACCAAATTTAGGACCTCTTCCTTTTTGAGGGTTTTGAATGCATCATCCAGAAATTTTTTCCAGTCCATCTCAAAATTCCATATGGTAAAGGTGCCCATCTTTAAGTACCCGGTCTTTGGGTTGAGCAATTTGAATGACCAGGTATCATCATACCTTCTGGGCATATCAGGGAATTTCTTGTAAATGGCCCGGTTTCGGTCAGCCCGTGTCAGTGCTTGTACCTTAATTGAATGAGACTCAACTGCGCCAGGTTGTTGAACAGTCAATTCATAAAAGCCTTCGTTAGGCGGCAGAAAAAGCGGCATGTATACATCAAATACTTCGTAGGTATTGTACCCTGCTACATTGAGGTCGTTGAACCGCTTTGCATGGTTGTCTCCATCTCCCCTGGTAAGGATGAGTAGGCTGTCAGCCAGTTGATCTATGGACATCCCGTTGATGGCAAGAATTTGCGTCCCACGTTGCAGCTCATCATCAGGCGCTACATTTTTGGTAATGTATAATTTCCGATCTAGCCATTGAAGCCCAAAGGGCAATTTATCCGGCTGGTCCAGGATGACATGCTTTACGACTCCAGTTTGGTTAAACGGATTTGCGTAAGTATGCCCACATTTGAGGGTGGCGGTAAACCGAGAGATTTCTTTATAAGCCTCAGCGTATGAATGGGGCTTTGTGAATTTCTGTTCCAGAGAAGCTAAGGCCTCATAGAAGGAGGTGCTGTCATGGTAGCGAAAAATTCCTGGGTGAAGCTTCCACAAAGCCTCCCCCAATAATTTCGCATCTGAGGTGAGTGCTGCTGGATCGAGTAGGGGTAAATCTGCTGCTTGATAAACAGGTAGCTTGTCCCATACCTCAGTTCCGGGTAGGAAAGTGGGAGTAAATATCCCCAGCCGGTTGCCTTGACGGTCCAGCTCCCAGGTAACCTGGCCATCCGGAGTTTCCAAGACAAATTTGTATTCCAGTAAATCCGGTGTTGCTTCAAATATGATGGTCTGTTGCCAGGTATCCTTTGTGTTTTCCAGGAAGACCGTTTTTTCCCAACTCAGCGGAGGAACACTTCCTCGTAAGCCTGGTTTGGCAGTATTCAGTTCAGGTAATTCAGTAAGGTGAAAGGTTACTTGTTGCTGCGCGGATAACCTTCCAATTGTCAACAGGAGGATAACAATCAAAAGCTTTTTCATATGAAAAAGATGGAAAACTTCAACAATAGTTGCAAAGAGTGGATGTATTGCTTTCCTGGAATAACATGATTTCAGGCTTTTAGGGTGATTTACAACTTCCCTACTTCATGATCTCCGCCAAAATGCTATCAATTTGGTGTTCATGCGCTTCGCTGTACCCCATTTCTGAAAAAACAATTTCCCCCGATTTGTCAATGACAAAAAAAGCAGGGTATCCCCTTACGTTATAATCTTTCAGTACCTCTTTGCCCACAAATACGGTAGGATAGCTCATCTTATTGATTTCGATGAACTCAGGTAGCTTTTTCCGGTTCTTCTCCTTACTGTCAAATGGATTGAGGCCAAGTACGACCAACTGATAATCTGGGTATTTTTCATTTACGCTGCTGAGGTAGGGAATGGCTTTGATACAGGGAAAACAGTCTTTGTACCAAAAATCCAGGATAACGACCTTGCCTGAATAGTCCGATAAACTCAAGGAGTCATGGGTTGGGAAGACTTCTCCCCTAAAGTCATGAGCTTTCTGACCGGCTGCCAATGGAGCCATTTCCTCCGGCGTTAATGCCTTATAATCTTCCATGGCATAAATCTTTGCCAGGCTATCAAACTCAGCTTTGAGCATCTCGTCCGTAACAGCGTCATAGGTTTCATTGGAAAAATGCCACTCGTTGTACTGCCACTCGTTCTGGAACTTCACCGAATACGTGATGTCTTTCAGAGAATTATTTTCATCGAAATATAAGGTCTTATTTTGTTGTTCGATGGGGAGCTCATCTGCAAAATGGTATTGTATCGCGCTGTAGAGTTGACCTTGTATAACGGTATCTGTGAGCGTGGTCGTAATGGTGGAATCCTCCAAGAACTTGGAAAGCCTATTCTTTTTCAGAAAATAAGAATTAAGCACACCGCTGATCGTATTTCCACGGATGCAATCCGGACCGTTGTGTGGAAAGCATCGGGTGATTTTCTTTTCCTTGTGATAGATGAGGTAGGTGTGCTCCAGGTCATAATACCGATCAATGCTGTCATTCTTAATCCAAAGGCTGCCCCCAAAAATAGTATCATCTTCGTGCCTGATAAACCTGCAATTTGTGTAATAATTCAGGGTATCCTCATCAGAACTGAAGTATTTCATTTTGTAGTGAATGTCGGCTTTCCAGGCTTGGGCTTCATTGGTTTTCGCTTCATAGCTCTTTATGATTGACTCCGGCGTTTTCTCAGCTTGGTTGGTGCTGGCTACCAAGCTTAGGATGAGTAGTGGGATGAGGTATTTCATGGGGGAATTGATTTGAAGTGAGGTACCTAAATAATTTCAGTCAACTGTACCATTAACTAATGGTAGTGTATTCCTTGCCATCTGTCTGCATCCATTGAATGAAATGATCGAGATTTTTTACCTCGAATTGGGTTTCTTCTTGCAGATTGGACATAACAAATTTCCTCCCTTGGAATAATTCATTCAGAAGAAATAAAAAGTGGAGTTTGCCCACTACCCAAGTAAACTGGTAGTCACAGCAGAGTCCCATGGACCATAGGTTTATAAACTGCTGCTTGAATACAACCCGGAATACTTGTTTATTTAACCCATCCAGTGGCTTTTTCCACAGCTTAACCTCAGGCTGAATGGGGATTAGATATGGCTCCATCTTAGAAAAATTTGATCTTTGGGGTGGCTAGGCTTTTAGATTGGTTAGATTTAGCCTTTCAGATTTCATTACGATTAATTTTTTCTATTTGCTTCGATTTATCTACGGCGTGCTTTATTTAAGAAAAGTAGGGGTTTTCTTAATTAAGGAATTTCTTAGTTAGGGAAAATGGCCATTTCCTTAACTAAGGGTGGGGCTAATTAAGGTTTCTTGTCTTTTTGTTAGTGAGGCAGTTATGCTTCGGTGGGGGTAGTACTGATAGGACTTCACTTCATGTCACCTGTATATCCCTAGGATATGGAAAAATTAAAGCATAGTCATAGCTTCTGAGGGAAATGGTCATTTTTGATCAGCCGCTAAATACTACAGGAAATTTTGGTCGATTATTTTGTTGTCATAAAAAATCAATGCCTCCCTAAATGAAACCATTTGTAAGCTCATGGCAATAAACTGTCAGTGACCACAGTCAAAGGTATACCTATAAGAATCAGCGGACAAGGGTTTCCAACACCTCGATCAACCCTGTCTATTAGCTTATCCCAGTGGGTTGTAGACTTTCCGAATTTTGAAGAAACGAACGTGTCGGCCCATGCTTCTTGGAATGAGGAACCAGCATTTATTTTCTTTAATATGGCACTTTTTTGGGAGCGGGTGGGGACGTAGTACTGTTCGAGGGATTCAATATTATTTATATTCGAGTTGCGGGCAAATTCAATCATTTTACCTTTGAAGCCATTTTGTAAGGATGAGCCTCTTGTGACGATTATTCCCATAGATATCGCTCCATCAGCATGAAGGTTGCGAAAGCTTTGTAAATCTCTATCAAAAAAGGGGTCTTTGTTGTTCCATTCTATTTC
>JBCDIQ010000195.1:0-10471 GCA_039024295.1 Bacteroidota bacterium
ATATTTAATATTTCCATGATCTCTTCAGCACAAAGTGGCTCCGGATGGGAAAGCAAGAGTGCATGCACCTGAGCCATTGTCCTGTTTATCCCCCAGCTAGAGCCTAGTGCCCCCCATGATTGAATGAATCGTTCCCTTGCTTCGTCTAATTGCATAAGTTCTGCTTCCTAAAGAGGTTGGTGTTTCAGAAATAATTGAAAGAATGATAAAGAATCAACAGTGGAAAGATCAAATAGTTTTAGAGATTCCTAAATTGCCTGAAATTGTAGGAGATAAGCCTGTAAATCAAGCCAGTTTTCGGCCTGGTTAGTTCTCATGATTCTCTTTCAAGTAAACGAACATTTCAACAAATCAGGAAACTATTGTTTGGTAAAAAAGATACAGCATGCCCATTTTTTCCTCCCTTTCCTATCTTGAAAAAAATCGCTATGCTCCCAGGCAGATTCTGAACACCCCAAATGGAAATATGGGCATGGTGGTGGTGATACCCTGTTACAATGAGCATAAACTGATTCGCACCTTGGAATCATTGGCAACCTGTCAGGTTCCTCCGATAGAAATAGAGGTAATTGTGGTATTAAACGCTTCTGAGCGATCTCGTTCAGAAGTTCTTACCCAAAATGAAAAAACCTTTGAAGAAGCCAGGACATGGAATAAATCTCGTTGTCCATTTTTTCCCTTGCATCTCTTGAATTTTCCATCCTTGCGTCATAAACATGCTGGGGTAGGCCTTGCCAGGAAAATCGGGATGGACGAGGCGGTTGATCGGCTTGAGCAAGCTGGGTATCCGGAGGGGGTCATTGTTTGCTTGGATGCTGATAGCCAGGTTGAACCTTCATACCTATCTTCTATCTGGAACCATTTTCAGCACCACCCTAAATGCCCGGCATGCAGCATCCATTTTGAGCACCCTTTGTCAGGAGATGAGTTTCCGGAGCAGGTATACGATGGGATCATTCAGTATGAGCTATTTTTGAGGTATTACCTAGAAGGCTTACGGTACGCGGGCTATCCCTACGCTTATCATACCATCGGTTCTTCTATGGCAGTGAGGTCTTCTGCATATCAGGCTGAGGGGGGAATGAACCGCCGTAAGGCAGGGGAAGATTTTTACTTCCTACACAAGTTTACTCCTAATCCTCATTTTGGAGAAGTACATGATACTTGCGTCATCCCATCTCCCAGGTCTTCCGATAAAGTTCCCTTTGGTACCGGAAGGGCAATTCAGCAATGGCTTGCGAAGCCAACGGAATTTATGGAGGGCTATCATCCGATAATTTTTCAGGAACTCAAAGCTTTTATGGAACAACTTCCTGACCTGTACAAGGAAGAGCTCAAACTTCCCCAAGGGGCATTAGCTACCTTTTTGGAGCAGGAAAATTTTTCGGAACAAGTACAAACTGCTCGTAAACATGTTCGCTCTGCTGATTCTTTTCCCAAACGACTGCTTCAGTGGCTGGACCCTCTCAAAGTCCTGAAATACGTGCACTTTGCAAGGGATAATGCCTATCCCAATTTGATGCTCCCAGAATCTGTAGAGGTGTTAGGATCGTGGCTCAAGATAGAAAAAAGAGAAAAAATGGAGGTGCAAGATTGGCTATTGAAATTTAGAAGTCGACAGAGAAAAGCCCATTACTGAGCGCATTTGAAGGTGAACCAAACTTGATACCTAATTTTGGGTATATGGCATACCTAAAATTAGGATATGATTTTTCTAATATTAACAATAATTAGGTATTGAATTCTCTAATCTTCTGGGATATGTTTGTAGTGTTATTTAGAATCGATCAAAATAATGCCTTACTAACTAACCATGAAGAAATTTTACTTTTTAACCGGACTATTATTGGCAAGCCTTTTAGGAAGCCAATTATATGCCCAGGCACCAACTGATACGGTATCTATGGGGCCAGGGTATGGAAACCAAGTATATTATCGCCTTTCTGATGGCAAGGAAACATCAGTAGTAGCCAACAACTGGGACCTAGCATTCGAAATCAGCGGATTTACTGCTGCTATACGCGTGAACACCCGCCGTGGAGCCGCACTTTACAGCGTGCCTAATACCGATAATTCAGGTTGGTCCACCATGGATACTGCCGGATTTAACTCTTGGAAGCAAATTTATGATACAGACACTTCTTGGAGAGTCGGTGCATTTAACAGAACAGCAGATTTCTCGGATCCTTTCGATCTCGGATGGGGCATGTACGATCTCGTCACCCATTTCGTAACAGGGGACTCTCTATATGTCATTAAGACTGTACAAGGAAATTACAAAAAGCTACGTTTGGATAGATTGGCCAGTGGTGTTTATTCTTTCACTTACGCCAATTTAGATGGTACCGACGAGGTCTCTGACAACGTTGATAAGGGCGAATTTACCGATAAGAACTTTGGCTATTATAGCCTGGATGCCCAGCAGTCACTAGATCGTGAACCTGTGTCATCTGAATGGGATTTGGTGTTCACCGGTTACATGGGATTTCTTAATAACCCTGTATTCCCGTATTACGGTGTAACGGGTGTGTTGACAAACACCATGAATGGGACTCAATCTGTTGAGCTAACCACCAATGATGTGGCGAATTCAACTGATGCCGGTCTGACTTACAACAATAATATTTCTACCATTGGGTATGACTGGAAGAGATTTGCTGGCGGCTGGTCATTAAGTGATTCCACAGTTTATTTCATCAAATCAAGTGACGGTGGTTTCTACAAGTTGGTCTTTGTGGATTTTGGAGGAAGTACCGATGGAAACTTCATCTTCAATAAGGAAATGATGCGTGCTGCAAGCATCTCTCCTGCACAAACAAATATTAATGCACTTTCTGTCTATCCAAACCCTGCATCTGAGCGTGCGAATGTATTGGTCGACCTAAAGTCTTCTGACTTTGTCCGCCTCTCATTGGTAGACATGAGTGGAAAAATGATACAGCAGCAAGCATACGAATTGATAACCGGAAGCCATCGTCTGGACCTGGATTTGGGTCAGGCTGCGCCCGGAATGTATCTGGTAGTTGTGACTACTTCACAAGGCCGGAGCATTAACAAGTTGAGCATTTATTGATTTCGAACAGAAGATCGCTTTACAATTCTTGTTCATCATGAGAGGACATTCCTCATCGTTTTTTAAGCTTTTGTGGTTGGTAAGCATTCCACTTTTTGTGGGTGCTTGCCAAATTTCTTCTAAAAGCGAATCCTCCGAAGAGGCCCAGGTGCCTCAAGAGAAGGAAGAACGGATCGTTACCATTGGTGCTACCATTACAGAAGTTATGGTAGATCTTGGTAAGGCAGATCAGATCGTAGCTACCGGCATTGCAAGTCTGTATCCCCCCGAGGTAACAGACTCCCTTCCAAAAGTAGGATACCAACGAAACATCTCCGTTGAAGGCATACTGTCTGCTAACCCTACCCGGGTTATCCTCACCGAAAATGCTGGGCCGCCCCCCGCCATTGAGCAACTCAAACAAAGCGGTATTCAACTGGACTTTATCAAGGAAGGTGGGAGCCCAGATGAAGGGATAGCCTGCATTCGAAAGTTAGGCGAGATAATGGGAGAAGAAGAAAAAGCCTCTGAGCTGATTACGCCCATAGAAGAAAAGCTCGCCACGCTGAAAGAGAAATTTGCTAAGGTAGAGCAAAGGCCCAAAGTCCTCTTCATCTACGCCCGTGGTCAGGGCTTGATGATGGTAGGAGGCAAAGGCAGTTCTGTTGAGCCTATGATAGAGCTTGCAGGTGGTCAGAATGCGGTAACCGAGTTTGAGGGTTTTCAAAACCTAACGCCCGAATCTGTCATAGCGGCCCAGCCTGAAATCGTGCTAATGACCAGTCGCGGTGCTGAAGGCATGGGGGGAGAGGATGGCGTTTGGGGAATGCCCGGATTGGAAGACACACCTGCCGGAAAAGCCAAGCGTTTGGTTTTGATGGATGACCTGAAACTATTAAGTTATGGTCCTAGAATGGGAGTTGCGGCCCTTGAACTATTTGAGCTTTTCCATGGTAATGCTACTGGTTCGGTCATGGCGAAAGAGCAAGCAGTTTTTGCAGCTCAATAACTTCTCAAAAAAATTTCTGATGTCTTACCCTCATGTCGGTATCTGCCAAGCAATCTTCGATTTCCCCCGGATTACTGCAAAAAGCCGGATTCAAAGATATAGCTGTATTGCTATTGGCAGTAGCAACATTGACATTGATGGTAGGGGCGACATGCCTAGGGGCAATTAACCTCACCCCGTTTGAGGTGCTCACCTTGATTGGTAATAAGATCGGCATCACAAACATCGCAATTGAGAATCCCCAGGCGGAGATCATTTTTTGGAAACTCCGATTGCCCCGAGTTTTGATGGCCGTAATTGTCGGTGCGGCTCTTGCCCAGGCGGGTGCAGCTATGCAGGGGCTTTTTAGGAATCCCCTAGCTGAACCAGGCTTGTTAGGAGTTTCCGCTGGTGCTGCTTTGGCAGCCGTTGTCACGATTTTATTTGCTTCATGGTTACCCCAATGGCTACCGGTGCTGTTTCTGCTACCGGTAGCTGCATTTTTCGGTGGAATCATAGCAACTGTTACCGTGTACAAGCTTTCTCAGATAAACGGACAATCACAGGTAGGCACAATGTTGCTGGCGGGCATTGCCATCAATGCCCTTGCCGGAGCTGGGATCGGGTTGTGTATCAATTTTGCAGATGACGCCCAACTGCGTAGCATCACCTTCTGGAACTTGGGCAGCTTGGCAGGTGCCACTTGGCAGGTCCTGGGAATTTTAACCCCTATCGTGATTGGAGGTGGCCTGCTTCTCTATACATTAGGTCGTCGATTGGATGCTTTTTTGTTGGGAGAAGCAGAAGCCTTGCACTTAGGCATCAACGTAGAACAAACCAAACTCCTTGTAGTTGGAATTGCAGCCATGCTCACTGGGACGGCAGTCGCATTTTGTGGGGTCATTGGGTTTATCGGACTGGTGGTACCACACCTGATTCGTTTGTCCCTTGGGCCGTCCCAACAAAGGCTGGTGCTTGCTTCCGGGATTTTAGGAGGCTTTTTGTTGCTAGCTGGTGACCTGGGTGCCAGAACCGTGATTGCACCGGCAGAATTACCTATCGGAATACTCACCAGCCTCATAGGAGGCCCATTTTTCATTTGGTTGCTTCTCCGTCAAAAAAATCGCCTGTGAAACCAACCGCCAACATACCCATACTTGCTGCGAAACAACTCTCTTTCGCCATTGGTAAGCACAAACTGCTTACAGGGGTAGACTTGGAGGTATTTCCCGGTCAGCTTACAGCTGTTCTTGGAGCGAATGGAGCAGGCAAAAGCACCCTGTTTCGGCTCCTGAGTGGGGAAAAACGCCCATCGGAAGGAAACATCCAGTTTCAGGGCAAACCATTATCTTCCTATTCTCCTAAATCATTATCAAAGGGGCGGGCAGTACTACCGCAGAGCAGTCACCTGACCTTTCCTTTCACTGTAGAGCAAGTGGTTGAAATGGGCCGGATTCCTCACCAGGACGCTGCCAGGAAGACACGAGAAATTGTGCTGGAAGCATTAACGCTGACCCGAACAGACCATCTGCTCGGACGCTCGTACCCTTCTCTTTCCGGAGGCGAACAACAACGTGTACAGTTAGCCCGAGTGCTCAGCCAGATCTGGGAAGAATCTGACGGCCCCCGCCTGCTCATGCTGGATGAACCTACCTCAAGCCTTGACTTGGCCCATCAGTATGAGATGCTTCAAATGGTGCAAAAGTTTGCCCGGCAAGGCTGCGGCGTTTTGGCCATTTTACATGACTTGAACCTGGCGGCCCAATATGCTCAGCAGCTCATTTGCCTCAAACATGGAAAAGTTGTCGCCTCAGGAACCGTAAGTGAGGTGCTCACCCCAGAAAATATACACCATACATTCGGACAGGAAGTCAGGGTTATTCCTCATCCAGAAATGGAGTGTCCCCTGATTGTTCCTATCCCATCTTCCATATACCAACCCCACAAACCTTATGCAAAAGCTTAATGAAACCACCCGCCTGAGCGGAGAAGCCCTTGCCCAAGCATGGCAAGAATTAAAAACCGCCGAGCCTCGCCTTCGCATTCGCAATGCAGCCGAAAAGCTTGGCGTCTCCGAACTGGAGCTATTGGCAACAGAAGTTGGTAAAACTGCTACGTGGCTTCGCCCGGATTTCCAGGAAATGTTCCATGAATTTCACAAGATGGAAAAGGTCATGGGCCTCACCCGCAACGATCATGTGGTGATCGAGCGCAAAGGTGTTTTCCGTGAAATTTCCTTTTTCAATGCCCATAAAATGGGACAGGTCGTCGGTCATGACATTGACCTGCGCATGTTCATGGCCCAGTGGAAGCATTGCCTGGCAGTAAGGGTAGCATCAAAAGGAAAAGTCCGGAACAGCCTGCAGATTTTCTCTGCTGACGGGCTTGCTGCCTTTAAAATTTACACCGTTCCAGGCAGCAACGAAGAGGCTTATGAAGAGCTTGTAAAGGCCTATACTGCTGAGGAGCAGCCCAACACCGTAGAGGTAACGCCTCCTTCAACAGGAAGGCCTGTACGAGAAGACCTCAGCGACCTGGACGTAGACCAGCTCCACAAAGAATGGTCTGCGATGGAAGATACCCATGAGTTCTTCGGTATCCTGCGCAAGCATAAGCTCACCCGACTACAGGCAGCTCAAGTGATTGGAGATTCTTTTGCCCTCCAATTACAAGAGGATGCCATGGATACGCTGCTGGAAGTAGCTGCAAAAGAAGAGGTGCCCATCATGGCATTTGTTGGCAACGCCCATAATATCCAAATACATACCGGGCCAGTCAAGAAAATTGCCCGAATGGACCAGTGGCTCAATGTACTTGACCCTGACTTTAACCTCCATGTGGACACAGATCAAGTCGGCCATGCCTGGATTGTGAAGAAGCCGACAATGGATGGAATTGTAACTGGCGTAGAATTCTATGACAAAAATGGAGAAATGATGGTGCAGTTTTTCGGAAAAAGAAAGCCGGGGCTGCCAGAATTGACCGAATGGAGAGCCTTGGTGGAACAACTTCCTCGGAAATAGGAATTCCCAGAGGCTGTACTTAACCCAATAAACTACCTCCTAACTATGCGACCCTCTCGTTGTGTCTTTTCGGTATTATGCTTGATGCTGATCCTGGGCAGTCTTTTGACTGTTCAGGGCCAGCAAACTGTACAGCTACTAGATGCTGCTGACGAGCAACCCGTAGCCTTTGCCAAAGTGGAGATTTTGTGTGACGGGGAAATGGTGAAACAATGCCTAAGCAATGAAAAAGGGGTAGTTGCCTTACCTGAGAGCCCTTGTACAGCATTTGTCCTGAATGTGGAGCACCTGGGGTACCAACCTTTGCAAGCCGTTCCTCTTACTGGGGGAAGTATCACCTTGATGGCTCAGGAAGAACTTAACCTTGACCAGGTAGTCATCACAGGTCAGCTTGGAGGGACTCAGGCCTACAAGTCTGTCCAAAAGATTAAAGTGCTGGATGAAGCCCGCATCCAACGGCAGGCGGCCAATAACCTTGCAGAACTCCTTGCTACCCAGCTGAACTTGGGCATCCGCCAGGATCCTGTTCTGGGGACGTTCATGGAAATTCAAGGCCTAAGTGGTCGCAATGTCAAGATCATGGTTGATGGGGTTCCCGTTATCGGCAGATTGGACGGCGGAATCGATTTAACCCAAATCAACCTAAATCAGATCGAAAGGGTAGAACTGGTAGAAGGCCCCATGTCTGTAGAATATGGCACCAATGCTTTGGGAGGAGTGATTAACCTTATCAGTAAAAAAGCAGACAAGCGGAGCTGGACCTTGGAAGCGTCAGCTTACGAAGCTGCAGTTGGGGGTGATTATTCTATTCACGAAGGTCACCATAACCACAGCCTTGCAGGAAGTTTCCGCACCAAAGCCCTCTGGGTACAAGCCCAAGCGGGCCGTAACTTTTTCGGAGGGACTTCCCAGGAGGCTGGCCAGCGTTTTCGCCGTATTCGACCCAAAGATCAGTATTTTGGCCGATTAGACCTGGGCAATTCCTATAAAAAATGGTCTTGGAAATGGAGCACACAACTGTTCGATGAAGTGATGGTCAATAAAGGCCCTTTGCCCGACCCTAACTTTTATAGCCGTCAGGTGACTGATAGCTATTTCAACACCCTGAGACACACCCACCAGCTACAGGCAACCGCTAATCTATCCGAAAAGTATGTGGTAAATGGCTTTGTTTCTTATGCTTATTTCCGCCGAATAAGTGAACAAGAGCGGGTAAACCTGGTCGATCTGTCAGCAGAAGAACTTACAGAGAATACGCGTACAGAAGAGTTTGGTACCTGGCTAAGCCGTGCCAGTATTTCGCGAAAAGCCCAGGATGGCAGTTGGCTGGCTTGGCAGGCAGGGTATGAAGTAGAGCTTGAAAATGGCGAAGGCCAACGAATTATTGGGGGCCGCCAGAACATGGAGAATTATGCCCTCTTTGCCAACTTGGAACTCCGTCCTTGGAAAACCCTTGCATTCCGTCCGGGTGTACGCTGGACAGATAATAGCCTTTACGATGCTCCAATCACCCCAGCCGTCCATCTGCGCTATGAACCTGTTAAAGGCCACACCTTCCGGACTTCTTATGCACGTGGTTTCCGTGCCCCTACGCTGAAAGAATTGTATTTTGAGTTCATCGATGTTAACCATAACATCATCAACAATCCCGATTTGCTGGCAGAGTGGTCACATAATTATCGCGCTTCCTACAACTTCCAACACTTGTGGGGGAAGCATTTGGTAAAGGCCAACGTAGGAGCGTTTCACAACCGGTTGGAGAACATGATTGAATATGCCTTCACCGGTGGAGAGAACAACGAAGTTAAGCTGATAAATGTAGGCAACTTTCGGACCCAGGGGGTTGAAACGGGCGTAAGCTACCAGTCTGAGCGGTTGAGTTTTGACCTTGGGATGAACGTGATTGGCAGGTACAACCGCCTGTATGAGAGTCGTGAGTCTCTGGATGAATCAGTCTCTCAATTTAATTACGCACCTAACTTTTCAGCGAATGGCTCTTGGTGGTGGCGAAAGGTCGACATTCGGTTTAACCTGTTCCAGCAGTACTTTGGCAGAAGAACAGGTTTTGTGCTGCTCGAAGATGATGAAGTGGGCGAAACTTTCATTGACGCCTATCAAATCATGGACCTCACCGCAATGAGGAGGTTTTGGAACAAACGAATCATCCTGACCGCTGGGGTAAGGAACATCTTCGACGTCACGAATGTCAATGCCAACTTCAGCGGAGGTGCCCACAGCGGTGGGGGCAGCCAAGCCATCGGATTGGGGCGGACCGTCTTTGTCAGATTAGACGTAAAACTTGGAAGCAATAACTAACCATAAGCAAGGACAACTCTTTCAGATCATGAAGAAATTTACCTATCTCCTTGGATGTTTACTGCTATCTGGCCTAACAGCATGCCTAAGACCAGATTCTCCGATTGATCCTTATCAGGCACCAGGGGATGTCGAAATTGTCACCATCCCCATGGCGGATGAAGCGGGTCGTTACGACTATGAAATATACTATGACTTAGGCACGGGAAGTTCTACGGTGGTACCTCGTACTATCTGGGATATTGGGATTGAGGCCCCTCAAATGGGGGAGGCCATTATCTTGAACAGTGCCAATTTCATGTTTGCCTATAACACAGGCACCACTGATTTTGATGGGATTGGGCCAGATTTGACGCGTCAGTCAGGATTTCGTAACCAGATGTTAAAGGCTGATGACAAAACAGGAGATCTCTCCAAGACAGCTATTTCTCAGGAAGAGGGAGAAGTTGTGGTCATTGACCTGGGGCGAGGAGACGATGAAGCTCTTTCTGCAAAAGGCTATATTAAAGCTGTGTTTAACCGCCAAACATCAGGGGAAGTTCAGGTCACGTGGTCTGACCTTGACGGCAGCAACCTACAGAATGCCACCATCACTCCTGATCCAACCCTTCGCTTTACCTGCTTTTCGTTTGAAACTTCAAGTGTGGTTGAAGTCCAGCCTCATATGGAAGAATGGGACTTGGTCTTTGGGTACTACACCACTTTCTTTGAGCCTTCTGCCAGTTTCCCAGATGGCTTACACTACTGGGTAACCGGTGTTCGTAATAATTGGGATTTGGTTACTGCCGGGCAAATTGATTCAACCTACTCCTGGGAGACCTTTACCCTACAGGATACCGCTCAGGTAAACATGATAAGGGATGTCAATGAAATCGGCTACGATTGGAAACAGTACCTGTTTGAGCCACCGCCAACCGGTACCTTTGTGGTATTTCCTGAAATGGTCTACATTGTTAGGGATACTGATGGTTTTTACTACAAATTAAGGTTCCAGGATTTTTACAGCGAAAGTGGTGTAAAGGGCTTCCCGACCTTTGAGTATCAGCAGTTGTAAAAAGGCTTTCCTGTCTTTTCAACCCTGTCAGCGTTCGG
>JBCDIQ010000196.1:0-10465 GCA_039024295.1 Bacteroidota bacterium
CAGGAAGGAGATATCCAGGATGTGGCCGACTATGTGGGTGACAGCCTAGGGCTTTCTCAAAAGGCAGCAAATACCGATGCAGACCTCATTTTGTTTGCAGGCGTTCATTTCATGGCTGAAACAGCTAAGATTCTCAACCCACATAAAAAAGTGGTGTTGCCAGATTTACATGCGGGTTGTTCCTTGTCTGATAGCTGTCCCCCACAGGATTTTGCCAAGTTCAAAGCACAGTATCCGGACCATAAAGTAGTTTCGTACATCAACTGCTCAGCTGGTTTGAAAGCTTTGAGCGATGTGATCTGTACTTCTTCGAATGCTGAGGCGATTGTGCGTTCGTTTCCCAAAGATCAACCGATAATTTTTGCGCCAGATCGCAACCTGGGAAGGTACCTGGTTCGGAAGATCGGCAAGGAGATGGTATTGTGGGATGGATCTTGCATGGTGCATGAAATTTTCTCCCACAAGCGAATTGTGGAATTGATGCACGAACACCCAGAAGCAAAAGTAATTGCACACCCAGAATGTGAAGAGCATATCTTGGACCTGGCGAGTTTTATCGGATCAACGGCCGCCATGCTGCGCTACTCTGAGGAAAGTGATGCTGAATCATTCATTGTGATCACAGAGAGTGGGCTGCTCCATGAAATGGAAAAGCGTTCTCCCCACAAGACCTTTATCCCTGCGCCCAATGAAGACGAAAGTTGTGAATGCAACAATTGTCCACACATGAAGCTCAATACCCTGGAAAAAGTATACCTCTGTTTGAAACATGAGGTGCCCGAAATAACTATGGAAGAATCCATTCGGGTAAAAGCCTTAGCACCTATTGAGCGGATGCTGGAAATAAGTGCTCAGGCTGGATTATGAAAAAGACCGGCTACATACTGATAGTTATGCTGCTAAGTGTAGCATATGGTCAGGTGGTATATGAAGTTTCACAACCTGTGAATGACGCAGTCAAATATACCGTAACCGACTGGCCAAATGAAGCCGACCTTTGGGTATTCCGCGTTGGTACTTCCGCTGAAGTGAGGGATAACCAGGGGTTGTGGTTCTTTAGTCCAAAGCCACAAAAAGCCGAAAAACTGGTTTACAAGGTTGCTACACCGGAAGAGGCTGACCTGATCATCTTTTTTGTGGACAGCCCGAGACGTGCAGGCTGGAAACACTTTCACAAACGAGGATTAATGTGGTAGAATAAATGTGCCCATTTTATGCCCAGAGTTGAGCCCGAGTATGTAAATATGCCCTGCCCCAGGTGTGCAGCGGAAACTTTGTACTTGAGTGATAACAACAAAGAATTGATTTGTGACACCTGTGAAGCGGTTCGACCACTGGGGCAGGAAAAGAGCAAGGTTAAAGAACGACCACTTAGTGCTTCCGCACATTTAATTGGAAAAGACCGAGGGCTAGATCAAAAGGGGACCGAGTACCAATGTGGAGGATGTAAGGCTAGGCTTCGAGTATTTTATCCGATCGCTGCCTTTCATTGTCCTTTTTGTGGATCCGAAACCTATACTGAGCAGGAAAAGCCCGCCGATCCGGTCAAACCCGTAAAACTGATCCCATTTACTTATCCCCGGGCGAAAGCGCTAAAACAATACAGGGCATGGCTGAAAAATAACTGGTTAAGACCACCATTACTCTCAAGCCTTGCGCGAGAGGAACATTTATACCCTGTTTATTTACCTTACTTTTTGGTAAAGGCACAGAGCAAGAGCAGTTGGTCTGCCCTGGTGGGATTTAAACCAAAAGGAGAGGGAAAAATCAGGTGGGCCAATGGCGCAGGCTATTGGGAGCATGGATTTGATGAAGTGGTGATCAAAGCCACAAAAGGCGGCCGGCATGACTTGGTAGAGGAGATATATCCGTATTTTTTGAACGAACTGGTGCCTTATGATCCTGAGTACCTAAAAGGACGCATGTATGAGGTGTACCAGATGGATGAGAAATCAGTATTGGAGGCCGGCCAAAAAACGTTGGACAGCTTCATTGCTGGTCGGGTCAATACCAAAGTCCCCGGAGATATGAACAAAGAATTGAAAATTACATCGAATTACGATGGTAGATTCTTTGGCCATATATTGTTGCCCGCATGGATTGGAGGGTATCGGTACAAGGGCACGATTTATCAATTTCTGATCAATGGTCAAACCGGAGAGGTAGTAGGAGAAAAGCCCTTCTCAACCCAGCGAATCATTGCAGCCTTGCTGGTAGGTGCCGGCCTGATTTGGGTGTTGGTGTATGGGGTAAGTAAATTTATGTAACTGCTAGTCCGATGGAAGCCGTTTTCGAGTTCATATGTAGTCATCCTTCTCCCCAACGGGAAATATTGGAGCATTTACACGAATTACTCGTAAGCTTTCCGCAGGTAGAAACAAAAATCCGATACAAAATTCCTTTTTACTACCGGAAGAGTTGGATATGCTACCTGAATCCGGTGAAAAACAAAGGAATCGAAATAGCTTTTCTAAGGGGAAATGAATTGGCTGATGAGGAAAAGCTCCTTTCCTTTAACGGAAGGAAGCAGGTAGCAGGGCTAAGCCTCTATCAATTAGCAGATATTCCTGAACCAGGTCTGGAGCGGTTACTTCATGAAGCAATAATTCTCGATGATACGGTAAAATATGCTTCTAAAAGAAAACCGGGAACTTCAAAACGATAGTTTGGGTCTGTGGAGCGATTGAAACCAGGGATCATTTGCAAGGATGTCAGCTTGCATGGCTTGATATACCTGACGGCGCAATTGAGACAAATTTTCTGGAGTAAGCCCTTCCGTAGGAATGGGGCTTAAGTATTTGAGGGTGATCGTGCCTGGTTTAACCAGAAGTGTTCCTTTAAAGTGAAGGCTACGAACGTTCAGAAGGGAAATGGGTACGATGGGAACTTGTGCATCTATTGCCATGCGAAAAGCACCATTTTTAAATGGAAGCAAAGGATTGTTGCTGAGGTTACGCGTTCCCTCAGGAAATACCAGGATGGAAATCCCTCTTTTCAGCGTATGAACCATTTGGTGAAAGCTTCGGAGTCTGCTTTCTGCATCTGATCGATTGACAGGAACAGAAACCAGGTCAATCATTTTTCCAATTAATGGCAAATCCCACAGTTCATATTTCGCCAGTGGCTTGTACGGATGTTGGAGGGCCGATCCTACCAACAACACATCCAGTAGGTTGGTGTGATTGGCGATGAACACATAGGTCTTATCCTTTGAAATGTTGTGCGCCCCCTCAATCTCCAATTTTAGTCCGGTAAAAAAGCTCCAAACCAGCATGAAGATTCGGTTTACCCTAAAAAACCAACTTATCCTCTCTCTTTCACCGAGAAAGGGAGAGGAACATAACGCAATAAGTAACATGAAAAATGCTAAGAACAGGCACAAAGCCCAGGCATAAAAGCTATACAGCCACCAAATTAGATGGGGAGTTTTCATGTGATCACCTTTCGTTGGCCCCTCAATGTAAGGAAAAATTGGCTACGCAATAAGAAAATCCTATGATTAATACCACCAGCATACCTAAGAGAGAACCAGCACCTCTATATGGTTTTTGTCGAACAAAAAATACAATTCCCAACACAATGGCCGCTACTGCATGAAATCCCACTACACTCAAAACCACCGCTATATTCTGTCCTCCATTTCCCCCTGGAACAATCAGATGAATGACCAAGGTATACACCAGGGCAATAAGTAAATTGAGGCCTACTATTTTTCCGAGTTCATTCATCCAAAAACAAGGTACGAACATATCCAGCCGCTTGCAAATACCAGGAAAGCACTCAAAAACAATACTTTACCACGGCCTGTTTGACGTACTACCACACTGGTTAGGCTTAACATAAACATGCTTACGATATGCACTGCCAAAATGAAGCCATGTGCTATGGGCCATTTTCCCCCTTCTGGCTCAAAAAAGAAGTTACAAATCACTGTATATATCAACACTGCCAATACATTGGCCACAAATATCCATCTGAAAGGTTTCATGCGGAAAATTTCCTACTAAACTCCTCTTTGCCTCAGAGTGTTTTGATTATGACCCTTTTATCATGGGCCACAGGAACCAACAATTTTGTTTAACTTGCGTCTTGTTAAGCAATTAGAATAGAGTAGATCGAACACTATGTTTGAAAACCTGACCCAAAAGCTGGAAGGAGCTTTCCGTACCCTTAAGGGGGAAGGAAGAATTACCGAAGTAAACGTTGCCCAAACGGTGAAGGAAATCCGTCGGGCATTGATTGATGCAGACGTAAACTACAAGGTCGCCAAGGAATTTACCGATAAGGTAAAAGAAGAAGCCCTTGGTAAAGACATCCTGATAAATGTAAAACCTGGGCAATTGCTCATCAAAATTGTCAATGATGAATTGACGGCTTTGATGGGAACCGAGAATGAGGGCATCCAATTTGCCAGAAAGCCTCCGACGGTGATCCTGATTGCCGGGCTTCAAGGTTCAGGTAAAACGACATTTACCGGTAAGCTGGCAAGAAAGCTTAAGTCTGAAGGCAGAAATCCTCTTTTGGTAGCGGGTGACGTGTATCGTCCTGCTGCGATAGATCAGCTGGGGGTATTGGGAGAACAAATCTCGGTAGATGTCTACAAGGAAGTAGAAAATAAAAATCCGGTTGAGATTGCCCAAAACGGGATTCAGCACGCGCGCCAAAATGGCAAAGATGTGGTGATCGTGGATACTGCCGGTCGTTTGGCAGTGGACGAGGAGATGATGAATGAGATTTCCGACATCAAAGATGCGGTTACGCCAAATGAAATTCTCTTCGTGGTAGATGCCATGACTGGTCAAGATGCCGTAAATACTGCAAAGGCATTCAACGACCGACTGGACTTTGATGGAGTTGTGCTTACCAAAATGGATGGTGATACCCGTGGTGGTGCTGCCATTTCGATTCGAACAGTAGTTGATAAGCCCATCAAGTTTATTTCTCAGGGAGAAAAACTCGAAGACCTTGACCTGTTTTACCCTGACCGCATGTCCTCCCGAATCTTGGGGATGGGTGATGTGGTCAGTTTGGTAGACCGTGTTCAGCAGGTATATGACGAAAAAGAAGCTGAAACCCTTCGGAAAAAGATTCAGCGCAACCAACTGGACTTTGATGACTTCCTGAGCCAGATTCGCACCATCAAAAAGATGGGGAACATCAAAGATTTGGTCAGCATGATTCCAGGGATGGGCAAATTGACCCGTGACCTTGAAATTGACGATGATGCTTTCAAGCACATTGAGGCAATCATCCAGTCGATGACCAAGCAAGAACGGGCTACGCCCACCATTTTGAATGGCTCTCGCCGTCGTCGTATTGCAAACGGAAGCGGCCGTCCTGTTCGGGAAGTGAATGAACTCATCAAGCAGTTTGATGGCATGAAGAAGATGATGAAGCAAATGAACAAAGCTTCAAAAGGCGGAAAAATGAACCGCATGATGAGTCAGCAGATGAACATGATGCGCCGCAGAAGGCGATAATCATTATCTCACTCTGCCGTTTTTTAGTCATATGGAAATATTTCTGTTCGATTTTTCGAAAAGGTCAGGGACTGCTACCATTGTGGCATATTGGGTGGGTATAATATTTAATGGTTGATTATCAGTATACTATGTGGTAGCCCCGTTAGGTTATTGCCCTTTCCCTGACAAAAGTCATTGGGAGTCTATACATATCTAAATTTGTTTGTTTGTAGGCACAAATGTAACTTGCGCTATATAGAAAGATTACAATACTTTTACCCTATAGATTCTTCTAATGGCAACAAATACAGGTAAAGTTTCTCAGGTGATCGGCCCTGTAATTGACGTAGATTTCAGTGCAGAAGGCTCCACCCTCCCAAACATCCTCAACGCTCTCAGCATCTCTCGTAAAGACGGTTCAGATTTGATTCTTGAAGTACAGCAGCACCTCGGTGAAAACCGTGTGCGTGCCATTGCGATGGACTCCACTGACGGTATCCAGCGCGGCATGGACGTACTTGACCGTGGGCAAGCCATTTCAGTACCTATTGGTGACGGCATTCGTGGCCGTTTGTTCAATGTAACAGGTACCGCAATTGACGGCCTCAAGGTCCCCGAATCTGAAGGATCGTATCCCATCCACCGTTCTGCCCCTAAGTTTGAAGACCTTTCGACTGAGCCGGAGGTACTTTTTACCGGTATTAAAGTAATTGACCTGTTGGCACCTTACGTGAAAGGTGGAAAGATTGGTCTCTTTGGTGGTGCCGGTGTAGGAAAAACCGTATTGATCCAGGAGTTGATCAACAACATCGCCCTGGCTCACGACGGACTTTCTGTTTTCTCCGGTGTAGGGGAGCGTACCCGTGAAGGAAATGACATCCTTCGGGAAATGCTCGAAGCTAAGGTGGTCAAGTACGGCGACAAATTCCTCCATGGAATGGAAGAAGGCGGATGGCCGCTGGATGATGTCGATTACGAAAGCATGGAGGACTCCAAGCTGACCATGGTATTTGGCCAAATGAACGAGCCTCCTGGAGCACGTGCCCGTGTGGCCTTGACGGGTCTGACCATTGCAGAATACTTCCGTGATGGCAAGCCTACCGATGCTACCGGTCGTGACGTACTCTTCTTTATCGACAACATTTTCCGCTTTACCCAGGCAGGTTCTGAGGTATCCGCCCTCTTGGGACGTATGCCATCTGCGGTAGGGTACCAGCCAACGCTGGCCTCTGAAATGGGTGCGATGCAGGAGCGAATCACTTCTACCAAGCGTGGTTCTATTACCTCCATCCAGGCGATTTACGTACCTGCGGATGACTATACCGACCCCGCTCCGGCTACGACCTTTGCCCACTTGGATGCGACTACCGAACTTTCTCGTTCGCTGTCTGCATTGGGTATCTACCCTGCGGTGGACCCGCTTACTTCCGGTTCACGTGTCCTCCAGCCAGATGTAGTAGGAGACGAGCACTACAACTGTGCCCAGCGTGTGATCCAGATCCTACAGAAGTACAAAGAACTTCAGGACATCATCGCCATCTTGGGTATGGACGAATTGTCTGATGAAGATAAGCTGACCGTATACCGCGCACGTAAGGTGCAGAAGTTCTTGTCTCAGCCCTTCTTCGTAGCAGAGCAGTTTACCGGCCTTAAAGGTGCGTTTGTATCTATTGAAGATACCATTCGCGGGTTTAACCAGATCATCGACGGTGAGTTTGATAACCTGCCTGAGAATGCATTCCACCTGGTAGGTAACATTGATTCTGCCATCGAGAAAGCCAATAAGCTGATGGCAGAAGCCTAAGCCTTAACATAATTTTGCGTTATGGCAGCATTTGACCTCGAAATCGTAACCCCTGAAGCGAGTATCTACTCCGGGCAAGTAACCAGCCTCATGGTTCCCGGTACAGATGGCCTCTTTCAGGTATTGGTAAACCACGCCCCGATCATTTCCACCATCGGCAAAGGACAACTCGTCCTCGGCCAGGAAAAAGGCGGAAACGTTTCTTTCGAAGTGGAAGGCGGCGTAGTAGAAGTAATGAACAATAAAGCCATTGTCCTGGCAGAGCGGGTTGTCAACCCCCCTGCTTAGGCAGATGCTTAAGGATATAATAC
Source organism: Bacteroidota bacterium (assembly GCA_039024295.1). Lineage (GTDB taxonomy): Bacteria > Bacteroidota > Bacteroidia > J057 > J057 > JBCDIQ01. The sequence continues at coordinate 7,578 of JBCDIQ010000196.1, forward strand.
GTATGTGTTATGGGGCCAGCCGTTAGGTTGGCCTTTTTTGTTTTGGGGGTGGGAAGACTTGTAGTAATGTGAGGTTTGAAATAGGGTGCACGAAGTCTCATGTTTCTTGGATATGGGACTTTTTTGGGATTTTTGGGACAGGTTGGGGGCTGGATGAGATGAATAGACCACCATGAGCCATTGTCTTAGCAGAGCAGGTGAATGATTTTCCATTGCAGCAGGTGCTTAAGGAAATACTGAAGTGTGAGGAAAGCTAGCCAGTGGGGGCCGCGAACAGGACTGACATAAAAAAGTCGTTTTACAAAAAACCTAGGCTTTACGATATTGCCAAAGCTCCATATATAAGAAACCGACGAATCCCATTTCCTAAAAGCGAACCAATGGATACAGATAAACTGGACATGAAATCCCCTGACCTGGTACAGGAAAATCTGGAAAAGATAGCTGCCCTCTTCCCCAACTGCGTTACGGAAGGTGCAGAAGGCAAAGCCATAGACTTTGACCTGCTCAAGCAAGAGCTGAGTCCTGCCGTGGTAGAAGGCAATAAAGAGCGGTACCGCTTGGAGTGGCCAGGGAAACGAGAAGCCATCGTAACTGCTAACCTACCCACTACCAAAACCCTGCGCCCTGTACGAGAAGACTCTGTAGATTTTGACAATACCGAGAACCTCTACATAGAAGGCGACAACCTGGAAGTACTCAAGCTCCTGCAAGAAAGCTACCTGGGTAAGATCAAGATGATCTACATAGATCCGCCCTACAACACAGGGAAAGACTTTGTGTACAAGGACAATTTTACAATGGATAAGGGTGAATGGTCAATTGTTAATGGTAATAAAGACGAGTACAACCAACGCTTAGTAGCCAACCCTGAAACAGCAGGACGCTATCACTCGGATTGGCTAAGCATGATGTATCCAAGGTTGAAGTTGGCAAGGAATCTACTAACCAAAAGTGGTGTCATTTTTATTTCTATCGATGATAATGAATATCACAATCTAAAGAAGTTGTGTGATGATGTTTATGGCGAGAGAAATTTTGTCGGAAATATCATTTGGAAAAATGTGACAGACAATAATCCAAGTAATATTGCTACAGAACATGAGTACATTTTGGTATGTGCAAAAGACAAACCCAACCTTGAAACATTCTGGAAATCCAGACTTTCTGATGTAAAAGAGTTACTCATCAAAAAAGGTGAAGAAATGATTTCATCTTTTGACGATTCTGATGAAAGGCAGAGAAAATATACTCAATGGTTCCGAAATCATAAAAGCGAACTCTGGCCACTTGAGAATTATAAATTCATTGATGAACAAGGCGTCTACTCTGGCGAGCGTGGGGTGCACAACCCCGGGAAAGAAGGGTACAGGTATGATATCATTCACCCAGAAACTTTGAAGCCTTGTAAAGAACCTCTGATGGGGTATCGATTTCCAAAAGAAACAATGTATCAGATGATTAAAGAAGGACGCATAATTTTTGGAAAAGATGAAGATAAATTAGTAGAAATAAAAGTATATGCGAAAGAGTACAAGCAAAAGCTAAGCTCAGTTTTCAATCTTGATGGAAGAACTGGTGCAAATGAATTAAAGGCACTTTTTACTGAGAACAAAAAAGTTTTTACTAATCCCAAAACTATAAAGTTATTAAGCGAATTGTTTGCGTTCGTTACCAGGCAAGACGACATAATTTTAGATTTCTATTCTGGTTCTTCAAGTTCTGCACATGCACTCTTAGACTTGAACGCCAAAGATGGAGCTAAAAGAAGATTTATACTTGTTCAATTACCAGAAGAGATTGACGAGACAAAAGAAGCTTATAAAGCCGGTTACAAGACCATCTGCGAAATAGGCAAAGAACGAATCCGCAGAGCAGCCCAGTCAATTGTTAATGGGCAATTGTCAGTGCTCAATGAGAAGAAAGAGGATGTACAAAAGGGGATTAATGGTCAATTGTTAATGGATAATGGTCAATGGAAGTTTCCTGAAGGGGTACTTGTTTACGAAGAAGCCAAGACATTGCTTGAAGAAGTTAACCATTTACAATTGAAAATCAACAATTTAGACACGGGTTTCCGTGTATACAGGCTTGACAGCAGCAATATGCAGGATGTCTATTACCGACCTCAAGACTATGACCAAAACAACCTGGAACTCTTTGCAGACAATATAAAGTCAGACCGTACGGCAGATGATCTGCTGGCGCAGGTGATGTTGGATTGGGGCTTGCCGTTATCTCTCAAGATTGAACAGGTAGAAGTATCAGGCAAGAAAGTATTTAAAGTAGCGGAGAACTCACTCTATGCTTGTTTCGATAGGGGCATAGACGAAGACTTTGCCAAAGCCATTGCCCAAGATGAACCCCTACGCATCGTATTCAGAGACAGTGGCTTCAAAAATGATACGGCTAAAACCAATGTGAAACAGCTACTGAAGCAGTTGAGTCCTGAGACGGAGATGAAAGTGATTTAATTAATGGTCAATTGTAAATGGTTAATTATGGGAAGAGTTAACGTAATTAAGGAGAAGAGTTTTGCTTTTGCCGTTCGAGTGGTGAATGCTTATAAGTTTCTTTCTGCTAAAAAGAAGGAGTTTGTGATGAGCAAACAGCTGTTGCGCTCGGGTACTGCTATTGGGGCTTTGTACCGTGAAGCGGAGCAGGCAGAAAGCAAAGCTGACTTTATTCATAAAATGGCAATTGCTCAGAAGGAGTGTAACGAGACCATGTATTGGTTGGAGCTTTTATCAGCTACGGACCATTTAGAGAAAGGAGCATTTGAAAGTTTGTTTGGCTTTTACTGTTCCTGTGCCTGTTCCTGCTCCACATAAAACCGCGTCACCGCCTGCATCAGACCACTGTCAATCATTGCCTGCTGATTCAGATTC
>JBCDIQ010000197.1:0-10453 GCA_039024295.1 Bacteroidota bacterium
GCGCTTACCTTAGGTGTTGACGAGGTGTACGTACTTGTCGGAGCCATAGCGTTTATTTTTGGCTACATGATGTTTGGAGGGGCTAACTCAATGGTTTACACCAATATGGTGCAGGCAAGCCTCATGCTGGTGGTGGCCGTTATCCTCTTGGGCTCCGGACTGGAACATTTTGAGGCCGGCATAGGAGGATTCCTAGAGAAACTCAATAAGATAGACCCAAATCTTACCACCATTACCAATGCTGAAAGTCCCCTCTTTCGGGATTTCTTCGAAATCATTTTTTGCCAAATAGTAATTGGGGTCGCGATTGTCTGTCAGCCACATATCATCACCAAAAGCCTGTTACTTAAATCAGACCGGGATGTGAATACCTACTTGACCGTAGGCATCGTGGCAGAAACCCTGTTTTTCCTGGTGGTATTTGCCGGATTATATGCCCGGTTGGAATTTCCCGATTTAATGGTAGACGGTACTGCCCTGAAAATGGATGGAATCATGTCTGCGTATGTCGTAAAAAAATTTTCCGTGGTAGTCGGGCTGGTTGTGGTGCTGGGGTTGATCTTCGCAGGAATTTCCACCCTGGAGGGATTGATACAGTCTGTTTCTGCGTCTATCACTTCTGATATTCTAGAGCCTCTTGCAGGCAAAAAAATATTTGCTGGTCCTGATGCTGAGCAAAAGAGAATTCAGGTAAACCGGGGCGTGATCGTGCTCCTGGGACTCGTTTCCTTCGGTCTGTCTTATGATCAGCTGATGAACCCCAATTTGAGCGTGGCACTTTTTGCCCAAAATGGGGTATACGCCTATTTCTCTGCAGCCTTTATTCCAGTCCTCTTTGGGACTTTCCTGAAGGATACGCCATTTGAGGCAGCATTTGCAGCATCAATTACCGCCATTATTGTTCACTTCACTGTGTATTACTCCGGGATGATCCTACCTGGTTACATGGATGTGCCTGTTCGCAACCCAGCTATTGCCTCCACGCTGGCCATCTTGGCAGCAGTAGTGGTAGGCTTAGGCATATATGCCATCAAAAGGCGTCCCACGCCTGAACTCGTATCCAACGACCGAAAAACTGTTGATCGAAGTGAAATCTCGCAAAGCAGGAAAAACTAAACACTGATAAGAATTCTATATTTTCCGAAATTTCAACTAACCCACAAAAACAATGAAAAACCAACGCATTCTTTTTTACCTGATGAGCCTGCTGATGGCAGCTAGCTTAATGACATTCACAGCCTGTGATGGCGATGACGATGATGATCCGAGTGATGACGACGACCAGGAAATGCTGGTAGGAGTCCAGGGAAAATGGCAGTCCTCAGGAAGCAATGTCGCGCCCTTATTGGTGCTTCTAGTCGATACGGATTCTATTTATGCTGAATTCAAGACCGACATGACGTATGTGGTAGAGAATTATGACAAATCGGGTGCACTAGTAGTTTTTGAAGGCACCTACACTCAGACCATCACACCTGGGCAAAGCATTGCCGAAATAACTATCAATCAATCCACCCCAAGTGTAGGCACTAGCGTAGGAATATTCGAAGTTACAGGAAATACCATGAAGTACGAAGTTGTACAGACGGTACCTGATTTTATGCAGATTCCCCCTACTGTAGCAGGTGGATTTGGAAGTACAAATATGGGCGCAAATATGATGGACAACGTTCAGACCTTTGTTCGCATTGAGTAGTGACCGTCTTGCTTAAAAAAACCAGTCAGCATATACTGGCTGGTTTTTTCTTGTTCTCTCATCCGGATGCTGGCACATCCTCTTTCCATTTCGCAACCTCAGTCAAATGAAACACCTATTTACCTGCATATTATGCGTGCTGTTTTTTCTTTCTGCTCATGCTCAACAAGGGGATGGATTTAAGATTTTTGACCAAGAGGTCCCGAAAAAATCCCAAAAGGAATTTCAATACATTGCATTTTTCTTCAATCAAGGCGTAACGGGCAATTACTTTCCTCGTAGTGATTTCCTCAGAGGACAGGTATTTGGGCGGTTGTACGGAGGAAACACCACCAGTACCTCTGATAGCTTGACCACCAGTTTTTTTGAGCAGCGGCTCTTGCCCTTCTTCATCTATCAGCCCAAACTATTCAATGGACGGGCCATCCTGAGGGCTTCCTTCGAAATTGATTGGACCTGGGGGGACGTATCCTATACCGCGGGTGGAAACTTCGGTTCCGCCTTGTCATCTGATGTGGTAAACTTACAAACCCAGAATGTGGAACTGGAATTGATTCCTGCAAACGGGTGGGCCATTAACCTGGGGCTGCAACGCCTGTTTGATACGCCCTATAATCCTTATCGAACCTTATTTGACCGAATGACGAACAGTGCCTATCGATTGATGTATTGGGGTACCGATGGGGTAGGGGTGAGCCTTCGCCACGACGGAGACTTGAATCGCTTCAAGGCAGGCTATTACCAACTGTATGAGAACAACATCCAGGAGAATGACGATGTAACCCTGCATGAATTTACCTACGAACGCAACCTCACCCACAAGCTTCGCATTGGGGGCTCAGCCTACTACGTCAGGGATCGGGCCAACGGAGAAGGCGGACCATCTATTTTGGGGCAAGGCCTGAACGCGACCCTGAATGCCTATAACGGCACCTTTCGTTTTCCTTTTGGCGGCAGTGCCTATCAAGCAGATGTATTTTGGCTAGGGACTTTTTGGGGATACAACCAGGATTATATGCTGGATCGATTCTTTATGACGGGTTTTGTAAATGTAAATGCAGGAAGTGCCAGAACCTTGGTGGAGAATACGGTTGACGAATATGAAAAAGCAGCAGACATCCTGGGAGTGGGAGCAAACCTTCGCTTAGGCTATCGCTATGGCCAGACGGAAAATGACATGGTCAATGCCGATGTATTCTTTTCCACCGGTGATGGCGATGGATTGGATGATGGGACTTATTCCGGGGTGATGACAGGCAATACCTGGGGTGCGCCTGCGGCCATTCCCATTAGCCACGGAGCCTACATTTTGATGCCGCATGGGAATGTGGTGAATCGCTTTGTGTCGGTTGTGGGAGATTTCTCTAACATGGGATATGGGTTAACAGCAGTAATGCTCAATGCTCAGCGTGACCTGATTCCTTATAAGCTCAATGCCAAAGTAGGCGGTGCCTTTGGAATGGCAAACGAAGCCCCTGCGGGCGGTGGAAATATCATTGGTACCGAGGTGAATGGTCGGTTAAACTATACTCTGGGGGTGTTTATGAACCTGGAGGTACATGGTGCTTACCTCTTCCAGGGCGACTTCATGGACAGCAGGCTGGTAAACGGAGATGCGGCCGAACGTCCGGTAAACCCGTGGACGGTATTTGTGGTGTATAAGTGGTTGATGTTTTAGTCTTTTCGTAGTCGGTATCATAGCCATTTTCTATACCCCAGGACTACATGAAAAGTGTTGATCCCTGCATTGGGATTTGCGAGTCCGGCGTTAGAGACGTGTCGAATCCTTGCTTGTACATTGATGGCCTGATCTTTTCGGTTGGTCCGGTAAGAAAGTCCTATCCCTGACTGTGAAGAAAAAAGAAACCCATTCCGCTGACGTTCAAAAGCAGCGGTAATGATATGGGGACCACTGCTGCCCATGACAAAGGCGTCAAGGTTTCCAAACAGAGGAACCTGATACCTGAGTCCTCCATTCAGGCCCACCTGCATTTCGAATCCGTCCGGAGAGCTTCCCGGGCTCCATTCCCACTCAAAAAAGTATTCAAGCCCGTGAAAATCACCCAGGCTGGGTTGAACCCAATTTAACCGCCAACTCCATTGTCCCATGATGTTGTACAGCCGGTAAGGACCCTCCAATGGAGTGACATTGAATCCCCCGCCAGCAAGGAGGTTGTAGCTGGATTTGCCAAAAAATGGGCTTTTAGATAATTCATCATCTGAGGTTTGGGCCTGAAGGTATGGGTGGGTTGTCAGGAGGAAGGTACACAGGGTAAGAACACGTAGGATCATTGAAAAAGAAGAATTTTGTTTAATGATTAAAAAAGACAAATGTATTTTGTTTCGGTATAAGGAAATAAGTTATGGGAAAAATGGAAATATATTTTCCAGTAGGGTAATTTTTCTCAAACCAATAAAAATATGCCTAATTCATCAATATCGTGGGTTTTATATTAACTTGTGACTTTGTTTATTTTGAAAAACCTAGGCGAATGTGGCGATTTATTATCACGTTGATTATCACAGTATCTATTGTTGGGAGTTCACTTACTGCTACTGCGCAAGAGGCTAACCCTGCACCTATACATTCTGTTATATTAATTGGAAATACGGCTCGTCTCCAGCCAGAAGATAGCATGATTTTCCAGTTGCAGGAACGTACTCAAGGCTGGCCACAGCCTACTTCATTTATTGTTTTGGGAGACATCGTTGACAAAAATGGATGGGGGAATAAAAATTCAGCAAAAGATAGCCTAAGGTTGAATCGGTTGGCCACCTTAACCGGTTCAGGTTCAAATAAACAGATATACTTTCTTCCGGGAGACCGTGACTGGGCCAACTCTGGACAAAATGGTTGGAAGAAAGTAAAGGATTTGGAAAAGCACATTGAAAAGGTACTTGGAATCGAGAAAAGCTTTCTGCCTTCTAATGGCTGCCCAGGGCCAAAATATGTCGATTTGCCTGGAAATTTACGGATCATTGCCATCAATACTCCATGGTGGATGCACCCCTACGAAAAGCCTCAACCAGCGGACGCTTCTTGTAAAATTGCCACTCCTGAAGATTTTTACGAGGAGCTTGAATCCCTCATTGACGATGCGGGGAATAAAAATGTACTGGTGGTAGGACATCATCCCGTCTTTTCTACGGGACAATATGCGGGCAAAGCCCTTGCAGCCAAGCATATATTCCCTTTCCGGGACTACAATCCCTCTTTTGTATTTCCACTACCGGTTTTAGGATCGTTTTATGCTGCCTATCGGCAAAACATTGGCACTATACGGGACATGGCCAATCCTCATTACCAAGCCTATGTTAATCACATGGCATTGATACTCAGTGATCGGCGACCATTGGTTTATGCCTCAGGTCATGAGTACAATTTGCAGGCACACCGTATCGAAGGTAACATTCACCTCAACAGCGGTTCGTTTGCAGAAAAAAGACCATTAGGAAATTCTCCTGAAACCCTTTTTAGGAAATCCAACAAGGGATATATGGTGCTGCATTATTATGAGGACGGTGGGGTAGGCGTTCAAGCTTGGGGACCCGAAGACAGTGCCATGTTTGAAGAAAGGGTGTTTGACGGATTTTGTGGAGCGAATTCAGGTAGTTCCCATATCAACACACGGTATGTACCTTGTGAAGAAGCAATTACCCCTGCCGCCAATAACTCGAATAGGCCTTACAGTGGAAAATCCTTCAGAACAACCGGTGGAGACTATCCGGCAGGTCCTATGAAAAAATTATTTCTAGGGCAGCACTGGAGAGACAGTTGGAATAAACCTGTAAAAATTCCCTACCTCGACTTGGATACCACCTTTGGTGGGCTTACCCCCTTCGCAGTAGGTGGAGGTCGTCAAACTACTTCCCTGAAGTTGAAATCTGGAAATGGCCAGGAGTATGTCTTTAGGTCGGTAGATAAAAACCCATACAAGGCATTGGGGCAAACCTTCCGAAATACCCTTGTACAAGATATCGTAAAGGACCAAACCACCACCCAGCATCCCTACGGTGCCCTAGTGGTAGATGAGTTGCTGAATCGAACAGATGTTCTACATGCTCATCCAAAGCTGTACGTATTGCCTCCCAACGATCAATTGGGGATGTTTAAGGATAAGTATGGAAAGCTATTCGGGATGTTGGAAGATCGTCCTAAAAAGCCCAAGGGAGATGTACCTGGATTCGAAGGGGCAGATGATGTGCTGAGAAGCGTGAAGTTGTTCAGGAAGATGTACAAAAGCCCTGAGGCCATGGTGGACCAAGAAAATTTTGCTAAAGCCCGGGTATTTGACATCCTGATTGGGGACTGGGGAAGACACCAGGATAATTGGAAATGGGCAGGGTATAAGGATGGGAAATTGACGGTATACAAACCCATCCCGCGTGACCGTGACCATGCCTTTAGCAGATGGGATGGTTTCCTCCCCTGGCTGGCGGACAGAGAATGGGCCAAAACAAATGCAGCCAATTTTGGGCACTCCATCAAAGGGGTGAAAAGCCTTACCTGGCCTGCTCGTCACCTGGACCGATTTGTAGCAAATGAGCTTTCCAGAGAAGATTGGGAGAAAGCCACCAATGAATTGCTGGAGGAGGTAACCGATGAAGCAATTGACATGGCCATACAGCGATTGCCTAAAGAAATAATCCCTATCTCAGGTAACGACATCAGAGAAAAACTTAAAGCCCGGAGGGCAGGATTAGCAGAGGCAGTCAGTGACTATTACGCGCTCTTGGCAAAAAAGGTAGACGTTCGGGGAACCAATGAAGATGAAGTCTTTGAAGTCGAGCGATTGGCGGAAGGAAACTTGTTGGTCAGAATATATGTCAAAGTTTCTGAGAAAGGAGAAAAGGGCAGGTTGATTTATGAAAGAACCTTTGTTCTGGAAGAGACAAAAGAGGTATGCCTTTGGGGCCTCGGAGGAGAAGATGTATTTTCCGTGACAGGTCAAGCCGACAAGGGGATTTTGCTACGCATAATCAGCGGGCCTGATGAGGATATAATCACTGATGTATCCCAGGTAAAAAAGGGGGGGAAATCCATCTTGATCTATGACAATGATTTTGAGGACCAGGTGGCCAAGGGGAAAGAAAGTAAACTACTTCACCCGAAAAAGCCAGTTCACTATGAGTTTGATGACTTTGCTTATAACACCTATTTACCGGTTCCCAGCCTTTCCTACAGTCCTGATAATGGGTTTGGAGCAGGCCTTGGGGTTAGGTGGACCGTTCAAGGGTTCAGGAAACCAGGCTACGCATCCAAGCATTCTTTTCAGCTTTCAGGAACAACCGTCGGTAACCTTAATGCTCGGGTAAAAAGCCGATTTAGACAAGTGCTTGGCCCTGTTGATGCAGGGTTTGAATTTGCTTTTGCTGGTCCTGACCGCCAGTTTACCCATTTTTATGGCCTGGGTGAAAACTCAGTAAAAAATGATTCTGCTTTTCAAGCTGACTTTTATCGCATTCAGTTAAACAGGCTTACAGCGGTGCCATTTTTAGCCATTCCTTTTTGGCGAAAAAGTGAAGTCATGCTTAGGGCTGGATTCGAAGCGGTCGAAGTAACGGCCTTTGATGATGACGATAGCAATATCTTGTTTACCCAGGACTTTGATGGAGAGGGAAGTCGGCAGTTTGCCCAGGCAGGAGGTGCGCTTCATCTTGATTTTCGGGATCATCCAACCTTTGCAAGAAAAGGTGCCGAGCTGTATGTGAGCCATACGTCTTATTACGATGTAGAAAGCTCTGAGAATGCAGACCTGGCTGGTGTTACGGAAGGATATATTGCCTGGTACACCAGCATTCGCCTAGGAGTTCCCTTTACCCTCGCCCTCAAAGCGGGTGGTGCAGATAGCTACAATGATTTGCCATTTTATTACCTGCCCCAAATGGGCCGAAACAATGGACTTCGCGGGTATTTCCGCAACCGATTTGTCGGCAGTAGCACTGCTTATGCAAATGGAGAATTGAGAATTGAACTGGGGCGGGTCATGAAGTCCTTTTTGCCCACCAAAATGGGGCTTTTAGGCTTTGCTGATGCGGGCCGGGTTTGGCTAGATCGAGAAACCCCAGCTGAAGACCTGATCAGTTATGGAGGCGGTCTGTTCTTTGCTCCCCTTAGCGATGACCTAACCCTGACCTTAACCGCCGCATTCTCCGATGAAGAGTCACTCTTGATCCAATTTGGGTTTGGGTTCTACGTACAATAGCCTTTGCTAGGCCTGCCTGTTTTCTGGCCCCGTTAAGGTTGAAAAACTTTGCCGGGGCTAATCATCTAAGTGTGTCACACTTTTCAGGTAATTCCACTGGGATTATAGAGAAAAGGATATATTTTTACCCCCCAAATGAAACGGCTGGCCGTAACATTTGTCGACACACCCTCTCAACCAACAAACTACAATGAAGACCAATTGTACTTGGGAACATCCCTACACCCCTGCCAAAGCATACAGCAAGCGGGTGGCCTATTTCAGCATGGAATTCGGTATCGACCACATCCTCAGAATTTACTCTGGAGGATTGGGGTATTTGGCCGGCTCTCATATGCGTTCAGCCTACGAGCTGAAGCAGAACATGATAGGCATCGGGATGCTATGGAAGTATGGCTATTACGATCAGGAGCGTGACACAAACGGCGCAATGAGGTCCTTGTTTCGTGAGCGGTATTATACCTTCCTGGAAGAAACGGATATTAAATTTCCGGTTAACATCAACGGCCATCCGGTTTGGGTACAGGCCTGGTACCTGGACCCTTCTGTATTTGGTACCGTACCGATGTATTTCCTGACCACTGACTTAGAGCATGCTAACGATTATCTGTCCAGTACCATTACTCATCGATTATACGACAATGTGGCGGCAACTCGTATTGCTCAGAGCATTGTGCTGGGAGTTGGCGGAGCCAAATTGGTAAAGGCTCTTGGTGGAGCGGATGTGTATCATATGAATGAGGCGCACGCGTTACCCCTGGCCTTTCACCTTTACCAAGAAGAGCCGGACGTAAAGAAAGTACAGGAAAAACTGGTATTTACCACTCATACCCCAGAAAAGGCAGGCAATGAGGAGCGAGACATCAACCTGTTGCACCGGATGGATTTCTTCTGTGGCCTGCCATTAGAAGAGGTGCGTAAAATTTCTGGCCATGAAGAAGGAAACTCTTTTGGATATACCCCGGCCGCTTTGCTAATGGCAAAAGGTGCTAATGGGGTATCTCAACTACACGCCAAGGTGTCCAATGAAATGTGGAAAGGGGTAAAAAATGCGCCAAAGATCATCGGCATCACCAATGCCCAGAACCAAAAATACTGGCAGGATGAAGAACTAAAAGCTGCTTTAGATGCCAATGACGACCAGGCACTCATGGCTCGGAAAAGAGAGCTAAAAGAGCGCTTATTCCAATATGTAGCCGATCAGACAGGAAACTTGCTTGACCCAGATGTGCTCACCATTGTTTGGGCAAGGCGCTTTGCGGCGTATAAGCGGGCGGATTTGATCATGCGAAATCCCTCTTATTTTTATAACCTGTTCAGCCGTACTGATAAACCACTACAAATTATCTGGGCAGGTAAGCCGTATCCGCAAGATGAATTTGCGGTAGACCTCTTCAATCGCCTGGTCAAGATGACCCACCTGAGCCACAATGCCACCATCATCACCAATTATGAAATGCATGTCTCAGCTATGCTGAAGGAAGGCTCTGATGTATGGCTGAATACCCCACGTCGTCCGCGTGAAGCCTCTGGAACCAGCGGTATGACTGCTGCAATGAATGGCTCGGTGAACTTCTCCATCAATGACGGATGGGTGCCAGAGTTCGCAAAGCACGGTCACAACTGTTTCGTGATCCCCGAGGCAAACGAAAACGCGCCTATTGACCAGCAGGATGACCACGATTATGAGCACCTGATGCGGATTCTCGAGCATGAAATTGTGCCTTGCTATTACGACACCCCTAAAAAATGGGTAAAAATCGTGAAGAACGGCATGAAAGAGGTCGTACCTGCCTTTGAGTCAGGCCGTATGGCAGACGAATACTATAAGCGGTTGTTCTAAACCCGACATTAACACATAATTTTCAGGTGAGTGGGGGATTCCTTGCTCGCCTTTTTTGTGTACATCTTAATGCCTCGACCTGACGTGACAGAAACAATTGCTGTTAGTTTCTATAACCTTGGTTGTGTAACCCTACAGCAGTCAGTTGAATTTTTTCACCCCAAAGGTCCTAAGTAACGCTCAAAGAATAAAATCCCCTTTTGACTTGATCTCCCCGTAACCGGGATCTGCGACTCGCACGGATACTGCGTCAGAAAAAGCCTCATTTGGCCCGCCAAACTCGGTTTTTCTTCCTTGCCATCCGATTATCGGACTCTTCGATCCGCACGAGATCTCTGCGCAAAATTGGCAAGGTATTATTTTCGAGTTACTAACCAGGAAAACTATTTTTTGTCTCCAAGATTATTTTGAGATAATTTCTAAGCATCTATGATAAAGCTAGCGATTACCGATGATGAGGCCCTTTTTCGCAAAGGTATGGCCATATTAATTGGGGAATTTGATGGGATGGAGGTGATATTTGAGTCAGGAAATGGGCAGGAATTGCTACAAGAATTGGCTTCAAGAGAGGTTTTGCCTGATGTACTTTTGCTTGACCTGAATATGCCAGAATTAAATGGGGTGGAAACAGCCAAAGAACTACAAAAAAAATATCCCCAGATTGGATTCATCATTCTTTCGACTTATTACACCAAGGAGTTTATCCTA
>JBCDIQ010000198.1:0-10447 GCA_039024295.1 Bacteroidota bacterium
ATTTTTTTCTTACCCATTAAGTGAATTGGATTTTCATTTTTATATATCAAAAATAGGGTGACATATCCATTAATACCCGACAATGCAAAGGCAAATTGCGACAAAACGGAGAAAAAAGGCTTAAAATGCGAATATGTAGGCTGGTAAAAGAAGTGACTTGGCCCATAGATCCCTTTATTGGGATGGGGTGCAAATAAAGCAAAGAAACATTTTCTAAACCTTGAAAGCTTCAAAACGGGCCTGTAGTGGGATTAGGGCCTAGCCAAATTGTGGAAAAGTAGTTGTTCATAATAAATTGGCTCTTGACACTAGATTGTATAACAAAATATACACTGGTGTCTTTCTAGAAATATTCGATTTTCCCTAATTACCCATGTAATAAAGCGAGGAAGGGAAGAGGTTACCTGATCAAAGTCACCGTCCCAGATCGATTGTAAACGATGCCATTCTCTCCTAAAGCCTCAATCACATACACATATACCCCTTCTGGAACAGCCTCATTTTTATACCTCCCATCCCATTGAAAGTCTTTATCATCTGACTCGAATATCTTAATTCCCCACCTGCTGTAGACCCTGACATTGAGTGAAAGAATTCCATAGTATTTCACCAAAAATGCCTCATTCATGTTATCTCCATTCGGGGTAAACCCACTGGGAACATGCAAAAAGATATTTTCGACGGTGACAACCTTTTGAATGGTATCACTACATTCGGAGCCAGTAAAGGCTATCAACGTAACGGTGTATTCGCCTGCTGAGGGAAAAACATAGTCAGGATTCCGAGCAGTATCAGGAGGTACCCCTGTTCCAAAATCCCACAAGTAGCGAACAGCACCAGTCGAAGTATTGGTGAATTTAACCCCCAGGGGCGCAAAACCAATCAACGGATCTGTCAGGAAATCTGCCTTCGGAAACTTAAAGGTATCACTTACCAATACTGAATCCGTAAACCCCCTGCATTCCCCTGTAAAAGCTGTCGCATAAATCCAGATGGGGTCAACAGGAACCAGGGAAATGCTCGGAGCTGTATCTCCGGTACTCCATACAATGAAATCTCCACCTGTTGCAAAGAGGTCTATTTGGCCGCCATTGCACAGGTTATTCGTCCCATCAATTTGGGTACGAGGCCTGGGAATCACATTTACCGTAACTGTATCCTCACTTTCACATCCATTTTCATCTTGACCGTTGACAAAATAATCGGTTGTAACGATGGGAAATGCCAATGGATCGGGTATGGTGATATCGGACAAGGTAGTATCAGCGTCCCATAAATAGGCAATCCCCCCAGACGCATTCAACACGGTCACTTCTCCTTCACAAATGGTGACATCCTCACCCGCATCAATGGTAGGCAATGAATTTATCAGGATGGTCAGGCTATCTGTATCTGCGCATCCCACAGAGTCTCTTACCGTGAGGAAATACGTAGTGGTAAGGGTTGGAGCGGCAAATGTGGTCCCGTTGTTAGGATCAATCAATCCATCAACAGGCGTCCATTGGAACGTAACCCCACCGGCACCAGACAGTAAGACTGTATCCCCAAGACAGGTGGTATCATTGGGCCCTGCTTCAGCAACCGGGAGTTCACGAACGTCCACCGCTACTTCCTTGGTACTGGTACAGCCGTCCTGAGAAATGGCTGTAACCTGATAGATGATATCGGAAGTGGGGTACGCCTGTGGACTCGCCACATTGGGGTTGCTTAAAGCGGTGGGAGGTGACCAGGAAAAGGAGGCACCATTTCTGGTACGCATGAAAATCGTGTCTCCAAGACATAGAAAGGTATCTTCGAGGGTGAAGACTTCAAAAATTTCTATAAAAACAGAATCCTCCTCCTCACAGCCTCTCGAGTTTATCGCCGTTACGTAATACCACTTGCTGGTATCAGGGGTGGCAAGCGGGTTTACAATCCCAGTATTTGATATGGTGGGATCATTTCTCCAGGTGTACTGAATACCATTGGTAGAGGTCGCGCCCAATTGTACGGTTACTCCATTACAAATCAGGGTGTCAGGCCGGGCGGTAACTTCCAGGCTATTGTCAATGCTCACCCTCATGGTGTCTCTAGCCTGGCAGCCATTGGTATCTGTAACGGTCAGGATAAAAGGAGTTGCGCCTGAGGCTCCTGGTGGAAATGCCAATGGATTGGGGACATTAGGATTAGAAAGAAGACCAGATGGGGACCAGGCGTAAGAAATGGCTCCTGCCCCAGTACCATTCAATCCGATGGTATCTCCCTCACAAATGATCTCATCTGGACCGGCATTAGTAGCAGGAGGAGGAAAAACGGTAATCGTTCGGAAAGCAGTATCGGTAATATTACAGGTAGAAGAATCGGTGATGATAAGCCTTACCTGATAGGTACCTGCTTGGAGAAAAGTATGGGTCGGTTCGAACTGTACGGAGCCTGTGCTCCCATCAGCAAAATCCCATTGAAATGTCGTTCCCGGCTCCCGGATACTGGTATTGTCAAAGCGAACCTGAAAAGGAACGCAACCTGTGGTTATCAAGGGGCGCCCTTGGTCATCTAGTGGGGTAAAGTCCGCCTTAATTCCTGCGAGGTCAAGCCTGATTTTAAAGGCAAGCATATTGCAGTTCGAACTGTTGTTGGTTCGACTAACCACTCCCGGAGTAGTTGGAAAGCTGGAGTTTCCTCCACAACCTGCACATACGGCATGGTAGATGATCCCCTCTTTGTCAAATCGACTGGTTCCACCGTCCACGTGATCTCCAGAAAGGGAATTATTACCGCCTAAAAAAGTACCATAGAGGATACCACGAGCATCCCGTTCCATCACAAAGGTGTAGAAGTCACTTCCGTCTGTACTTCGACTGATGGCATCTGCCGTGGTTCGCATGTTCCGAGTACTACTGGTCAGGTTGCCATAGCCGTTGTTGGTAACACCTCCCCATCCAGCGACATATACATTTTCACACCGATCAACCAAAAAAGCAGTAGGTGAAATATCGGGATCTGTGGAATTGGGATTCCCAAAAGTGGTAGAATAAATTATCCTAGTGAGGTTGTTATCAAATTTGGTAATGAATTGCCTTGCTCCCCGGTCAACGTATGTTGCGTTTTGAACAGGATAGGTGGTACCATCTGTTTGACCGGTAACGTAGACATTTTCATTTTTATCCAACTGAACAAAATAGGACTGATCATAGGCAGCAGTTCCCAAATAGGTACTGGCGATTAATTGGCTGCCGTTTGACCTAATTTTGACAATAAAACCATCGGCTAGCCCTCCTTGATAATTGGTCCGATAAGCACCATTTGTGGTGGTAAAGTTGGCACTTTGGGTGCCACCTGTCACGTAGCAGTTATTTACCGAATCCAACTGTAGGCCGTAGGCTGCATCTACACGATTTCCACCAAGGAAAGAGGACCATTCCAAAATGCTTAGGTTTGCTGTTAACTTGAACACAACTCCATCCTGTCCTCCTCCTCCAAAATTTCGCTGAAAAGCATTAGCGGTAATCGGAAATCCTCCATTGTCTGTACAAGAAGCAACATAACAGTTTCCCTGAGGGTCCAGGATAATCTCACCGCGAGAATCATCTCCATAATTATACTGCAACGGTCCAAATCCGTTTGCCCCTACCAACGTAAAGTCTCTTCCGTTTTCCCCATCATCTCCAGTGCTACCTACATACGTGCCTGAACGAAGCTGCCGGCCGTCAGGGCTGAATTTCACCACAAACAAGTCATATCCGCCATTGTAAGTCCGGTCATATCCACTCAAAGTGGTTGGAAAATTATTTGAACTCGTTCGACCAAAAGCGAATAACTCTCCTTGGTCATTCACCACCAAACTATGTGGCTGGTCCTGCCCCGATCCTCCCAAAAAGGTAGCATACATCATGGTTGTACCGGTGGCATTATACTTGACCAGAACAGCATCTCGGTCGTCCCCCCTAAAAGATCGCTGAAAAGCACCTGAAGTAACAGGAAAAACAGTTGAGGAGGTCGGCATTGACACATACACAATTCCACCTGCATACACATTCCCTGTATCGTCATAGGTGGCCGTAAACCCCCAGTTGTCTGCACGGGAACCGGTATAAGTAGAAAACTCCAAGGTAGGGTCAATGATTAACGCCTTGGTGCGATCATAGCCATTTGGTAACCGGTAGGATACCTTGTTAGCTCGTAGGGAATAAGCGGAAGGAACTTCACTGCGCTTTCCGTTTATGTCTTCCTGATAGGCGTAAGGTGGAGCCTCCTTCATGGTTCTCACCGATGTATGCACGACCAACTCGCCACTTTTTATTTGTAACCGATCAGCCCCTTCGTATAACAACTCAATTAGTGAAGGATCTGCCCCTGGAGCGACCACAAAATCATACTTCATCTTATCCCCATCTCCATAAACGCGGAGGTCAATCCCCGGGTATAAGTCGCGATACGTCAAGTAGCCATACATTCCTACTCCTCCAGCCCATTTGGAAGGGTCGTTTCCGATAAAATAGTTGTGGTACTCCGGATATTTGACGGAAGGAACGAGTCGAACCTTTTCATTAGCTCCCTTAAAAAGAACCTTTATTATATGGCCATTAAGGATGGTGTCAACTTCGTGCTGATGCCCCACATGGGGGTGCTGATGTTCTGGCTCCTGGGTAAAGATGTAGGCAATCCCTGTTTTTCCAAAAAGGATATTTCCTCCGTTGAGTTGAACGGCATATTGTATCTCTTTCTCCCATTGCCCTTTATTCTCAATAAACCTAAGTCCACTGGGATCAGGCCCCTTCTCAGGAGGGATTTCTTCGTATTGGGTACCAATTACAATACCTGCCAAAAGGATTAGAGAAAAAAGAACCAAGTATAAGTAGCGCATAGGCCAATCCTGAGGATGTGTTTTGTTGACAATGGGCTTGAAGTTTCTTCTTGCTATTCTTTAACCCAGCAAACGCCAACTTCTTATCTCAATTTACAAAAATTCACTGGCTACCTGCTAGTACGGATGAACAAGCGTGACCGCTGCCACCATATTGAGGTCATTTTCTTATTTATTTAGGATCAATACAAGAGTACCTGTGCCCACCTGTTCAAATAGCTCAATCACTTGCTGATTTTTCATCCTGATGCAACCGTGAGAAGCGGGTTTTCCCAGCAACCCTTCTTCTGGCGTTCCATGTATGTAAATATACCTCTGGTAGGAGTCTACATTTCCTCCTTTGTTGAACCCCTCCTCTACTCCCTGTAGCCAAAGCACACGAGTCGTCACATCATCTGTTTCGAGGTCTGTTTCATCGGTGAAAATCTCTGCAACTTTTTCTGTAAAGTGCCTCGCCTTTAAAATCCCTCCCAATGGTACCCCCTCCCCGTGCTTTTCGGCAATTTTATGAAGCCCGGTAGGCGTTTGGTTGCTCCCCGACCTATTTCCTGCTCCTTTCTTAGCCCCGGAGATGAGGTAGGTGGTTTCGACTTCCCAATCCTTTATCAGGTACATTTTCTGGTCTTTGAGGGAGACATATAGAAACACCTCAAAATCGTAGCCCTCATAGGTTTGTTCTACATAGGCTTTAAGTGCTGCTACCTGGATGGAATCAAATGGAGTTGGAGAAGCTAACATCATTGACAGAAAGAAGAAGGGAAGAAAGAAAAGGGTTCTCATTGTGAAAATAAGGCTTTAGGTGTACTTTTAGCAGCCAGAAAAAAGGAGCCTGGGTTATTTCTACAGTTGCCTTCTTTTGGTAAATAGACAACCCAGCAGAAACTTTCCCCGATCTGATAACGAAGAAACCCCTGATTTCGTGAAGAACAAAATAGTACTGATAACTGGTGCATCCAGTGGCATAGGCAAAGCCCTTGCTGAAAAGTTTGACCGAGAGGGGGCAACAATTGCAATTGCTGCGAGGCGGATGGAGGCTTTGGAGTCTATTGCAGCAAATTTTCATCAGGAAGGGCTGTGCATCAAAGCAGACGTAAGCCAGAATCAAGATTGCATCCGCATGGTGGAGGCAGTCATTGAAAAATATGGCCGCCTGGATGTACTCATCAACAATGCGGGGATTTCTATGAGGGCTTTGCTGGAGGCTACCGATCCTTCAGTCATTGAACAGGTGATGCAAGTTAATTTCTTTGGAACGCTATACAGCACCCATGCTGCCCTGCCCCATTTGCTGGCGCAAAAAGGGTCAATTGTTGGGGTCTCCTCGATTGCCGGCTACCGGGGGTTACCTGGCAGAACCGGGTATTCTGCATCAAAATTTGCCATGCAAGGGTTTCTGGAAAGCCTTAGGACAGAAGTCATGCACCGTGGGGTCCATGTGTTGGTGGCCTGCCCGGGTTTTACCGCTTCCAATATTCGGAAGCAAGCGTTGACGGCAGATGGTAGCCAACAAGGGCAAACCCCAAGGAAGGAAGACAAAATGATGACAGCCGAAGCGGTAGCGGACCACATTTACCGAGCGGTGAAGACCAGGAAAAGAGACATTGTGCTTACCTCACAAGGCAAAATTACGGTGTTCCTGAACAAGTTTTTTCCTGGATTCATGGACAAAATGGTGTTCAATCACATGAAAAAAGAACCAGATTCTCCCTTTGAATAAAACGCTTACCCAACCCCGTCTCTTCAGCATTTCCATTCTACACAATCGCCAGGTGTGATGAAATTACCCTCAGCCCCTTTCACCTTCTTCTATCGCTTTACAATCCTGCTATGGTGCATGCTGGGGGGTGGGCTTCCTCATATTCTGGCCCAGGTTTCTGTTTCTAAAGATTCCAGCCTGAAGCTGAGTGGGGTGGTAGAAGGGTATTATGTATACGACTTCGGCCGACCTGGGAATAAGGTCCGGGACCCTTTCATCTTCGCCCATAGCAAGCACAATGAAATTTCCCTCAACATGGGCCTTGTGAACCTGAGTTACCAAAAGACAGACGTACGCGCTGAACTCGGGTTGATGGCAGGGACGTTTCCCCAGTATAACCAAGGCGGGGAAGAACCCCTCCTGCAAAACGTTTGGCAAGCCTACGCGGGCTATCAACTCCGAAAAAACCTCTGGTTGGATGTAGGTATTTTTCCTTCACATATTGGAGCAGAATCAGGCATAACCGCTGATAACCCTACCCTTACCAGGAGTTTGGCTGCTGAAAATTCTCCTTATTACTTATCCGGTGCCAGGCTTTCCTATTCCTCCGCAAATGAAAAGTGGTTTTTATTAGGCGTAGTGTGCAATGGCTGGCAAAATATCCAGGAAACCCTGGAAAACTCCAATAAAGCAATCGGCTTCCAAGCACAGTTTCGACCTGACAGCCGGATTACCTTTAACTATAGCAACTTTTTCAGCAATGAGCTACCCGATTCTGATCGTCGATATCGATTTTTCCAGGACGTTTATGCTCAACTAGATGCTGGCGACCAAGTTTCTTTGCTGCTGCTATTTGATGTGGGATTTCAGGAAAATGACGCACAAAACGGACTGGATTGGTGGTATTCCCCAACTTTTGTGCTCCATTACAAAGAAAATGACCAAGTGGGCATGGGACTTAGAATTGAGTATTTCAGCGACCCGGAGTACGTGGTGATTCCGGGGACAATTGTTGCCGCACCATTCGAGGTATTCTCCTACTCCCTCAACCTTGACTATGAACCCGTTCCACAGGTCATGTTTAGGGTTGAAGGCCGGTATTTTTTCGGGGAAGATCCAGTCTTTATCAATGCGACCAATCAGAACGCAGCTATCTCCACCTCCTTATCGGTCAGGTTCTAATTTTACCACTCTTTATCCCATCGAAGCAGGTACAGCTGCCAGCTTTCCGATGGCGTCCCCCAACTGCTGAATCACCTGCGGAATTTCTTCCAAACGCGCAGTCCCAACTGATAGTCGGTACCAGGGCGAATCTTCGGCTCCAAACGCACCAAATGGAACCAAGGCCACTTTGGCTTCGTCAATCAGGTATCGGTGAACATCGGCATGAGTGTCCAGCGAAGTCCCATCCACTCGTTTCATACCCACCAAGTCAAATTTTACGGTTAAATACAGGGCAGCTTGAGGGGATATCGCATCTACTGCAAATCCTTTGGCCTTAAGCTGATTGATGCCTTCATAAAACCCGAGTAAGCGAGCATTGAGTTGTTCCCGAATTTGCACGAGGTAAGCGTCAACCTGAACTTTATTGCTCAGGTAACGGGAGGCAGCTACCTGTTCCGCTTTGGGGGACCAGGTTCCTGCGTGGGAGAGAATGGACCTCATTTTTCGGATGACATGCTCGGGGCCAAATCCCCACCCTACACGAACGCCCGTGGCAGCAAATGCTTTGGACATCCCATCAATAAAGATGGTATAGGCCCTCATTTCCGGATACAAGGAAACAGGATCTACGTGCTGGGTCTCCCCATAGGTCAGGTTGCTATAAATCTGGTCGAATAACAGGTATAAGGGCTTTTCATCTGGACCTCTTCGGTTATTTTCTTCCAGAATCAACTCACAGATACCGGCCAATTGCTCTTTGCTGAACACTGTCCCAGTTGGGTTGAGGGGAGAGCACAAAGCAACCAGGGTAGCCCCTTTGACATGAGGTGCCAGCACTTCAGCAGAAGGCATGAAGTTATCCTCAGGGTTGGTATGCACCATGATCGGGTTTGCCCCAGAAATATGGGTGTAGTGGTTGTTGTTCCAAGAAGGAACCGGAAAAATGATGGTATCTCCAGGATCAATCAAGGTTAAATAAGTCGCGAATATCAAGGGGCGCGCACCGGAAGAGATCAAGATGTTGTCCGGCTCGTATGCCAGTCCTTGAGTCCGATTGAGATAATCTGATACAGCGTCACGAAGTTCTGCCATCCCATTTGACGCCGGATAATTTGTTATTCCTTCCCCATATGCCCTGATGATTTCTTCTTTAAATTCTACTGGAATGGGGAAAATGTCCGGGTTAAAGTCCCCGATGGTTAAGTTAAAGATATGTTCTCCTGCTGCCTTGCGCGATTTGATTTCGGACGCAAGCTTGATGATTTCGGAGCCTATTATGTGCTCCGCCATATGGGATACTTTCATATTATTAACAATTAGGAGGATGCAAGCCAATTGCAAAAATACAATTAATTCAGGATATTACCCGCCTCGCTGATGGTCCTTTTCTTATTTTTACCTTAAGCATATTTCCACTTCACATGGTAGCTTCCATGACCGGCTACGGTGCCGCCACCCATTCTTCTTCGAATTACAACATAACCGTAGAGTTAAAATCTCTGAATAGCAAATATTTCGAAGCACTACTTAAACTCCCTCGTACTTATTTGCAGTATGAACATAAGCTGCGATCTGAACTGGGCTCCAAACTCACCCGAGGCAAAGTCACCTTTTTCCTCAATGTGGAAGTGCTCAACCCGGAGAAACGTTCGCTCAACATCAACACCGTCCTGGCCAAGGCTTACTTTGAAGAGCTGTCACAGCTTCGGGAGGACCTGAACATCACCGAACCGGTCAAACTGGATTTTCTCATCAACTTGCCGGAGGTATTGCCAGTTGAGACGGGAGAAGCAGACCCTGAAGAATGGGAACTGATTCAAGCCGCTACCCATGAAGCGTGTAAAAAGCTCATTCTTAGCCGGGAGGTTGAAGGCAAGGCACTGGAAACTGACTTGAAAGGGCGCGTGTCCTCTATCCAGGAAAGCCTGAGCGGGATTGAGGGACTTGCAGGAGATCGCATTCAGCACATTCGTACACGCCTGGACAATTCCATCCAGGAGCTACGCGAACGGGTAGATGCAGACCACAACCGTTTCGAACAGGAATTGGTCTTCTACATGGAAAAGCTCGATATAAACGAAGAGATTGTCCGCCTGACGCAGCACCTCACCTATTTCTTGCAAATTCTCGCAGAGCCAGTTAGCAACGGAAAAAAGCTCAACTTCATCAGCCAGGAAATGGGACGAGAGATTAACACGATTGGCTCGAAAGCCCAGTATGCGCCTATCCAACGATTTGTCGTGAGCATGAAAGACGAGTTGGATAAGATCAAGGAACAGGTGTTGAATATTGTATAGGGTTTTTGAACTCAATTTTCCCTCATGTAACCATGGAGAAAAGAAATGACTTTTGTAAAAGAGTAATTCTATTGCTGGTGCTATCCTTAATGAGCTCCCTTAACGCACAAATCATCGAGGACTTTAAACAATTTTCCAAGGATTTTGATGAGGAAGCGATGGAAATTGATCGGCAGGAAAGAGATATAGGTACCCAAAAAATAAGGTACCTTGGAAAGGTATCCACTCCAGGAAAGCAAGTTTTTAAAGTGTTTTCCTCGTTTGCTAATTATGGCGGAAAAGGGGTGAGCAGACTGGTTTTTGTTTCTCAGGACGGGGAAGAACAGTTTATGTACATACACACTAGATCGTTACCCAAGCCTGCTTTCTATTACTCTCTACGATGGCTTCGCCTAAATAAAGTTCTCGCAATCCGTCAGCGAAAGTTGGGTACATATTAGTTTCATG
>JBCDIQ010000199.1:0-10440 GCA_039024295.1 Bacteroidota bacterium
AAAGGGAATTCGAGACTTTTTGAGGACCTCCAGAAAAATATCTGCAAACCCTTTTATGCTTAAATGAGTGTTGTACACCACCAGCATATCAGCTAACTGATTGAACTGGGTAAAGAGGTGAAACAGGTATTCAGCTTCCAGGGTATACCCTTTCTCTTCAGCTTCCTTGAGCAATTGGTCAAACAATTCCTGAATATAGGTTAGCAATTCACTTTCCCTGGAAGGAGGGGTAAAAAATTGAGCTACCAAGGCAGGAAACTGCTGATGTTCGAGGAATTGTTCTGGAACTAGCAACAGGTTCCGCTGCACAATTGCCCTACGAACTGCCATAGCCTTTTGAGGAGCCATTTGCTGTAAGTAAGGATTATCCAGCAAGGCAAGTATTTCCTGATAGGGGAATAAACGCTCTTCGCCAGGAGGGATTTCCGCTGATTTCCGGATCAGTTGGCACAAGGCATATATCAGCTGGTAAATCACCGTTTGCCGGAGGGGAAACCCCATGGTGATGTTTAACCGAGAAATGGCATCAGGCAGTGCATACAATACCGGGAATAACAAATCCTCATCTCCCAGTACGATGGCATATTGCCTAAGTTCTTTGGGCTGGATTGACCTCCCCTGAAGCAATTCAGACAGGTGATGGGCTTGACTTACCTGAGAAGGTAAACCCGTTAGGTGAATCGTCTTTGGATGGTCAGATAACTCCTGGAGGATGAGCCTGCTGCTTAGATGTTGCCATTTCAAGTGAAACTCCCGGACAAACCGACCTGATTCTTCGCCCAAGGCTTTTAGGCCCCAATGGGTGGTCTCACCAGGAAATAGTTCTGGAAAAAATGCTTTAGCAGCATCCCAATAGACCACTGCCTGTTCCTTTTTCAATAAGTGCGCAATGATCCGTTCTTCCGCCACAGAAAGGGCATTAAATCCGACAAAGATGAGTTGACGGAAAGGCAAGATAAAACCGCCAGATTCCAACTGTTCCACCAAATGCCGATACGCCATGCCATCATATCCCATGAACCGATCTTTCAGAGAAGTTCTGAAAGCCTCATAAACAGGCCCCAAAATGGCCCAAATCCTTAAAAAGGCTTGCTGAACCTCGCTAGAAGTCTCTTGCTGAATGGAATCGTCCTGTTGTATCACCCGGATACTGCTCCAAAATTGTTGAAGGGCTTCCAGGTCTTCAGGGGGAAGTTCAAATTGTAGCTCGATCTCCCGCAGATCTTTGATGTTGCTGAACAGCTTTGAAGTATCTACACAGTATTTGTCTACTTCATCAAAATCGCGGATGAGCATTTCTCCCCATGGATAGAACTTTTCAAAGGGTTCATACCATCCTGGATTGACAGCTTGCATCTCCTGTAGGTACACCTGGTACAATTCGAAATTAAGGCGTAAGGGCTCGGGAAATTGCCAGCCGCTTTGCTGCCTGATGGCGTCCTGTATGGACATGATCTGAGGTGCCCACAGGGTCTTACCGTAAATTCGGGCTAAGGCCTCACGAAAAAACACAACTGCCCTGCGGCTTGGCAGCACCACGCAGAGGTCTTCCAGTCGGTCGCCATGCTGCCGCCTGAGGTCCATTACTACTTGATCTAAAAAACCCGCTGCCATGGTTACGAAGGTACATTTTTTCCCAATAGCCTTGCTGAGCTTACCGCATATTTGCCTTTTGAGGCGAGATGCAGCTATCTTGCAACATGGGCGAGAAAACCCCTTACCTCCTCGGAATAGAAACCGCCACCGAAGTGTGTGCAGTGGCCCTTTTTGAGGGCCCAGAGCTTCGGGCTACCATTGAGTATCATCAACCCAGAGCCCATGCCCGCCTATTGATGCCCATCATCCGCACCCTGTTACAGGACAATGGCCTCAGCCCGAAGGACTTGGAAGCAATCGGCGTAGCAAAAGGTCCAGGCTCCTACACAGGATTACGTGTTGGGGTGTCAACCGCCAAAGGGCTGTGCATGGCATTGAATATACCTTTGCTGTCTTTGACCAGCCTGGAAAGCCTGGCCTGGCAAGTTGCGGACTTCGCCCAGTCTTCTGGAGCCTGGATTTGCCCCATGATTGATGCCAGACGAATGGAAGTATTTTGTCAGGTATTTGATGGTTCGATCACTTCTCAGGGGCCGCCGGAAGCAAAAGTTATGGAACCGGGTGCATTTTCAGCAGAGCTTGCTGAGCGCCCCATTATTTTCCTAGGAGATGGCGCGGCAAAATGTAAAGCAATCCTTGAGGCATCTCCTGGTTCCATTGTTTTAGCAAACCAATTATCCAACGCTAGCAGCCTCGGACCAGCCCTGTGGCAAAAGTTCCAGCAAGGATCGTTTGAGGACTTATTGACATTCGAACCGCTCTACCTGAAAGATTTCGTTGCGACCAAAGGACGAAACCGTTTGTTAGAACCTAAAACCAGAAAAAGATGATGCGGTTGGTCATATTCTTTGTCCTGGTTATGGTTTGTATGTCTTGCGACACCCTTGAGAATCCTCCTGAGGTGGCGTGGCAAACCTTATCGTTACAAACCCTGGAAGGCAAGCCCGTTTCGACTGACGGCCTTACCGGAACTCCTATCCTGCTAAATTTTTGGGCAACCTGGTGCAAGCCCTGTCTGGAGGAACTGCCCGCTATGGAGAAACTCATGAAGACAGATGCTGGCAAGCATGTGAACTTTATCCTGGTATCAGAAGAATCCCTGCCAACCCTACAGGAATTCACTCAAAAAAATCCTTACTCATTTACTTTTCTGCAAAGCAAGACGTCCCTTCAGGAGTTGGGCCTGATCCTTTTACCGCAGTCCTATCTTTTGGATGCTGATGGGAAAGTGATCTGGCAGGAAGGAGGCACCATTAACTGGGATAAGAAGGAGCATAGGGAGCGGTTAAAAGGTCTGACACTCATGAACTAATTTTTTGAACGACAATAATTTATGGCACATATATTTAAGCATCCAGAAGGCACACAAAAAGGGATAATTGTATTTACACACAAAGAGATTAAGGCTTTTGTAAAGTTTAAGAAGTCAACAAGGTTTAATGCCCTAAATCGGATTCAGGATATCATCTTTCCATTTTCAGAATTACAAAGTGCCTATAAAAGTTCATTTGACCGTATAAGAAAAAATTATTTTGTGGGCCTTCATTTTGGGTGGAGGCATGAAAATTTCCCAACACTTCCCTTCATTGATTTTTACATGGGAGGAGAAGGGACCGTTACTTTTCAAGAACCTGAGCAGGTCTTGCGTATTCCCTTTAATAGCAGGGCGTTCTCCCCAGTAATTTTCCAACCTGACCCAAGTCAACCAAAAAACTATGACTTAATTTGTGTATCAAGAAATGCAAGATTCAAGCACTTGGATAGATATTTAGCATCAGTGAGGAAAATGTATGACCTAAATAAGAAGTACCGGGTTCTATTGGTTGTTCCATCTGTTAAAAATGAAAATCCAAAGTCTCACTATGTTGAATTAGAAGATGACTACAATTCCATGTTTTCTTTGCCAGAACGGGAGCTTTTCACCTTACTTAAATTAGATGCCAGACTTGGGATTATGGGACTTTCCCAAGTGGAAATCGCTAGACTATATCAACAATCAAAAGTATTTTCCTTATTTTCTCAGCTAGAAGGGGAATCCCGCGTCATCTCTGAGGCACTCCTGTGCGGCCTTCGTGTAGTAGTAAAGGATGATTTACAAGGAGGAGGAAAGGACCTGCTCAATTCAAATAATTCTGTTGAATTTACTTCCTACGAAGATGCCCATCTTGCTTGGATAAAAGCAATTGAAGGGGAGTATGAACCAGAGTTGGAGAGTCTGGCTAAACTTACCAGAGAAGATTACACCATCCCTAAATTAAGGAAATACTTCCATCAATTATACGAACGTCACGGACAGCAATTTGACGATCATCTTATCCATACTGATAGACTCGCCATGCGTCTTCCTGCCCATGACCTAGAACAACCATGGGCCCAAGGCAGGTTTAAGACTGCAGATATTCTAGAAGCTAAACAATTTGAATTATTCCTTAACTCTCTGAAAATCAATTAGAATCACCTATTCCAACGCTTTATTTTTATCCCCATCAAATATCCCTCAATATCTGGAGATATTCTTAGTCCAAGCAATATACCCCAATAAAGTATGCTACAGACAAAAGATCTGTAGATACTGTCCCATAACCAGAAATCGATCTTTGGCAAGGACATTCCCACCCAAGATACAAGTCCAATTATGCTCAAAACGAAAAATGAACGCCAAGTAAAGGGTAGCATTCCGAATTTATTCCACACAAATCCTAATTGTAGGAAATTCACAAATATACCTGTGAAGGCCGTGGCCAATGCAGCTCCTGTGATCCCAAACCTTGGGATCAACAGCATATTGGCAATCGGTGCGACCACAAGCATCATACTCATAAACAATGTAGTATAACGGTAATATCGGGAGGAAATGATGATGATGTTATTGGTACTGGTGATGAGGTCAAATAACCGGCCAATTCCTAAAATGATGATCGCATCACGGCCTGCTTCAAATCCCTCCAAGGGAAAGGGAGGCGCGAACAACAGGTGTAAATTGATCACGATCCCCATAAAGATGAATCCTCCAAATACCAGCCCTACCAGGGAAGCTTTTTTGTATAAGATCTCAATCTCCTGCCAGGCCCTGTTTTTTGCATGCTGCCCAATAAGCGGATACACCACCTTGTACATAGACTTCGCAGGTACCATCATGAATTTCAGGATGGGTACCAGGGTTAGGTAGATGCCTGGGGCCGTAAGTCCAAGGTAGCCTGCAAGCATTAGCCCATCTATTACCTGGTAAAATATGCTGCTCATGCTGGTGAGCATAGAATAAATCCCTTGGGAGAGCATCCTGGGCCATAACTTCCGAATCCGGAAGGAAAGATGAAGTCCAAGATGAAACTGGCCTAGGTAGACTAAATACGCGATGAGCAACAGGGTTCCAACTACATATAGCCCCACAAATAGCAGAACGAACCCGGCAAACCCTACCCAGCCCATCCAGAAAACCAGGATGGCAAGGGTGTTTGTCAAAGGAATTACCAGCTCCCGAACCAGGCTAGGCACCACACTCTTGTACAAGGCACCAAGGTAGCTTTCAAATATAGTATTGTACAAGACGAAGAAAGAAAGCGGGATCAAGGCATAGTAATAGTCTATCAACAACGCTGAACGTTCCTCAAACCAGAGGATCATCAATGGTTTTAACAACACATAAAGCAAGCCCACAAACAGGAATCCCAGAAATCCTGCCAAGAGGATCATGACCAGGAAACCATGATGCTGACGTTCTTTTTCGTTGAAAAATGGAAAAAATCGGATAACCACACCAGGAATGCCCAGGCTACTAAACTGGGTATACACCAAGGCCAAATAGGGAAGCAGCTTTATTAATCCCAGCTCATCATCAGGGCCAAATACTACCGGGTATAACAGGAGGTTGTTCAACATCCCGATACAGATACCCGCATACGTGATGAGAGAATTCCAAAAACCCTGACGCTTGACTACCCCCATTGGTTACTGAAAAAAGGGAGATAAAGGAAACTAATTACCTAGGCTACCTCCCAAAATTACTAGCGGGACTTAGGAAGGGATCTTTTGCGACTACCTGTCTGCCTCCGTTCCTGGGCACGACGCTGCTTGCGAGACATGGGACGGTCATCACCACCTGCACTGGCACCAGCCATGATTCTGCGCTCTTCTTCAGCCTGTGCTTTCCGCTCACGCTCGACAGAGTCATGCCGCGCTTTCAGCTTACTGAAGTCGTCTCGCTTGGTCTTGGTAGGCTCTTGCTGACGGTCTCCCACCTGCAAGTCAGCCTTGAATAAGGTAGAGAGTACCTGACGGTTGATGGTGGTAAGCATCTGCTGAAACAGGGCAAATGACTCAAATTTATACACCAGCAAGGGGTCTTTCTGCTCAAATACGGCATTTTGAGCTGACTGACGCAATTCGTCCATTTCCCGTAGGTGATGCTTCCATTTGTCGTCAATGAGGTTCAGGGTAATCGCTTTCTCTAGTTCGTCGACCACAATACGCCCATCTGATGTAAGTGCATCTTCAACATTTACCAGAATCTGCAACTTATTGGAACCGTCTGAGAATGGAATCACGACCCGCTCCATTTGGGGGTACTCTTTCTTAAGACGGGTAATACCTCCATGAAGCTCACTCGACAGTGCCTTGACCTTTCGCTGGTAAAACGCTTGTGCTTGCTCGTAGATTCTTTCCTGAATCTCTTCCTCTTTCATGTCGTTCAGCTCGGCATCACTGATTCGTGGGTCTATGGCAAGCATACGGATACATTCAAGGGACAGCCCCTCACCGTCAGCAAATTCATAATAGTCCTGGGCAATGGTTCCACAGAGGTCGTACAACATGTTGTCCAGGTCAATCTTGATGCGGTCTCCATAAAGGGCATTCCGACGCCGACGATATATTACCTCCCGCTGGGAGTTCATCACATCATCATACTCCAGCAGACGCTTTCGCATAGAGAAGTTGTTCTCCTCTACTTTCTTTTGGGCATTCCCAATGGATTTGGTAATCATTCCATGCTGGATTACCTCTCCTTCCTTAAGTCCTAGGCGGTCCATGATTTTGGCGATCCGCTCTGAGCCAAAGAGGCGCATCAAGTCATCTTCAAGGGATACATAAAATTGGGAGGACCCATTGTCTCCTTGTCGACCTGCACGCCCGCGAAGCTGACGGTCTACCCGCCGGGATTCATGTCGCTCCGTACCAATAATGGCCAATCCACCATTGGCCTCAACACCTTGCCCTAGTTTAATGTCAGTACCACGACCGGCCATGTTGGTTGCAATGGTCACCGTACCGGGCTGACCTGCCTCTGCCACAACCTCCGCCTCTCGCTGGTGCTGCTTGGCGTTCAATACATTGTGCTCAATTCCTTGGCGGTTGAGCATTCGACTCAACAATTCAGAAACCTCTACTGAAGTAGTACCGACCAAAACGGGCCGTTTTGCCCCCCGCAGGTTTTCAATCTCCTCAATCACCGCCATGTATTTTTCCTTGCGGGTCTTAAAGACCAGGTCTTCCCGGTCATCACGCGCAATGGGCCGATTCGTAGGAATAATGACCACATCCAGCTTGTAGATCTCGAAAAATTCTGCTTCCTCCGTTTCCGCAGTACCCGTCATCCCCGAAAGTTTGTGGTACATCCGAAAATAGTTTTGCAAGGTCACAGTCGCAAAGGTCTGGGTAGCAGCCTCGACTTTTACATTTTCTTTTGCTTCTATCGCCTGGTGCAACCCATCGGAATACCGTCTACCGGCCAGTACACGACCTGTCTGCTCATCCACAATCATCACCTTGCCTTCCTGGATGATGTATTCCACATCACGTTCAAACAAGGTATAAGCTTTTAGCAGTTGGTTGATCGCATGGAGGCGCTCGGCCTTGTCTGCATACTCCCGGGCCAAGTCGTCCTTTTGCTGGAGCTTCTCATCATCCGACAGTTCCTCGCTGCCCTCAATTTCAGAAAACAGAGCCGCCACATCAGGCAGTACAAACAGATTTTTTTCTTCTCCCTGCTTGGTGATCAATTCCCGACCTTTGTCAGTCATCTGCACCTGGTTGTTTTTTTGGTCGATGGTGAAGTACAATTCATCATCCGCCAGGTGCATATTCTTGGAATTGTCCTGCATGTAAAAGGCCTCCGTCTTTTGAAGGATAGCCTTTATGCCTGTCTCTGAAAGGAACTCAATTAGTTTATTGTGCTTAGGAAGTCCGCGGTAGGCACGAAACAATGCCAGTGCACCTTCCTCTTCTGCTTTTTTATCACCTGAGCCAATTTTCTTTTTGGCCTCAACCATGTACCGACTCACCAGCTCACGCTGTTTCCGTTCCAGGCGTTCGATACGAGGTTTTAATTGCTCGTATTCTTGTTGTTCTCCTTTGTCTACTGGCCCAGAGATAATCAATGGAGTTCGCGCTTCATCAATCAATACCGAGTCAATCTCATCAATGATGGCGTAGAAGTGCTCTCGCTGGACGAGGTACTCGGGATGGGTGGTCATGTTGTCCCGTAGGTAGTCGAAGCCAAATTCGTTATTGGTTCCGTAAGTGATATCGGCCAGATAAGCTTGGCGGCGATCCTCAGAGTTGGGCTGGTGCAGGTCAATACAATCAACTGTCAGTCCGTGGAACTGGAAAATCGGTGCGTTCCACTCGGCATCCCTTCGTGCGAGGTAGTTGTTAACAGTCACCACATGCACCCCTTTTCCTGCCAAGGCATTGAGGTATACCGGCAGAGTGGCTACCAAAGTTTTACCTTCCCCTGTGGCCATCTCTGCAATTTTACCGTTGTGCAGCACTGAGCCTCCAATCAACTGTACATCGTAGTGTACCATGTTCCAGTTGACAGTTGCGCCAGCTGCTTCCCATTCCCCTTTCCATATTGCCTCATTCCCTTTTATAACAATGTGGTCTTTTTCAGCTGCCAACTCACGGTCCATCTCGTTGGCAGTCACCCGTAGTTCCCCATTTTCCGCAAATCGGCGAGCTGTTTCCTTCACCACGGCAAATACCTCCGACATCAAATCTGAAAGCACTTCATCCAGTTGAGCCACATAATCCTTGTCAAGGGCATCAATCTGTTCGAAAATTTTCTCTTTTTCATCGATGTCACTTTCTTGCTCTGCTTCCGCTTTCAAGGCGTCGATCTCTGCCTTAATCTCCTCTGTATATGCTGCAATGTGTTGCTTAAACTCTGCGGTTTTCCCCCGAAGCTCGTCGTCACTCAAACGGTCTAAGCCTTCGTAATGCTCGTTTACAGCATCTACAACAGGCATTAGCGATTTAAGGTCTTTCTCTTTTTTGGAGGGGAAAACTTTTTTCAGAAAATCAAACATACGACCGATAAATTATAATGTGATGTCGCTTGGACCTGTTCAGTCAACGGGTGATGTGAGAAACTGTTACAGGAAGTAGGAACTATTCTATCAGGTTTAATCAGGTCACAAAGGTAAGGAAAAATCAAACATTCTGCCCGATGCCCTTTGCAATTACCTCCTGCATCTCAGGATGAATGCGTCCATTTGAGGAAATCAGTTGCCCACCAAATACGTAGCTATTTCCTCCATCAAAATCGGTTACTGTACCTCCTGCCTCAGTAACCAACAAGGCACCTGCAGCCAGGTCCCATGGATTCAGGCCATATTCAAAAAAACCATCGAACCTACCCGCAGCCACAAATGCAAGATCTAAGGCTGCACTACCAATTCTTCGGAGTCCATGGGAACGCTCCATGAATATCTTTAGCATCTGGAAATAATCATCTGCCCAGGAAAAATCTTTGAACGGAAACCCGGTTGCAAGAATGGCGTGCGCCAATTCTGGGGTTGAACGCACCTCAATGGGCTGATCATTGCAGAATGCTCCCCGACCACGAATGGCCCAGAACAGTTCATCTGCCATGACGTGGTACACATATCCCATGTGGGCTTCTTCTCCTTTGTATAAGGCAAGGCTAATCGAAAAAAACGGCACACCATGTACAAAATTGGTAGTGCCGTCAATAGGGTCTATAATCCACTGGTACCCGTTGGTTCCAGGTTCATTTTCACTTTCTTCGTTAATAAAGCCTGAGCCGGGAAGCAATTCTCGGCAGCGGTCCTTCAATATCCTTTCCGTTTGCACATCCACGTAGGAAAACAGGTCGTTTTTCCCTTTGT
This sequence comes from Bacteroidota bacterium, assembly GCA_039024295.1. Classification (GTDB taxonomy): domain Bacteria; phylum Bacteroidota; class Bacteroidia; order J057; family J057; genus JBCDIQ01. The sequence goes on from JBCDIQ010000199.1 coordinate 9,723, forward strand.
ATTCAATGTCATTCGAAGAAAAATTCAGGAATTCTTTACGGGCAAAGGTGCCTGCCTCATAGATGATTTGTTTGAGCGGTGCGTCCAGTTCAGTTGTGTTCAAGGATTCATGTGACATATAGACCGATATTTGCCGTAAACATACGGACAACCCGCCACATTTGCAGCAGATTAGGAGGTTTCCTACCTTAGTATGGATGAACTTTACGAACACCGATATTAAGAGGTTATACGGCAATAAAATCTTTATCCTCCCAAAGCAGCCTACTCCCGTATCTTCTGAATCCGAAACATCCTCAGAAGCCTCTCCTGAAGTATTCAATGCCCCACCTCACACACCTGACCTTCCCGAGCTATCGAAAAAAAGGGAAACACTTCCAGAAATAGAACAGGATGAGCAAGCACCTCCTGCCTGGTATTTGTCCGGAGAACCCATTACATGGAAAATGAGGGCCAGCTCAACCCTTGCGTTGGTTATGTCAGAAGAAGAATTTTCCAACCGGATGCTCACCTACGCCCTCAAACAATGTGTGGAAGATGCTGGAATTCCTGCCAAAGAAATAGGATTTGGGGTTTTTAAAGGAAGTGGCCCTGACTGGAATTTTCAAGAAATGCCAACTGCCTATGCAGTGATCTTTTCTCAAGTCGCTAGAGAGAAAGATTTTTACCAATTTCAGGACAAACACATTTACCTTCAGCCTCGTATTCAAGATATCGC
>JBCDIQ010000200.1:0-10427 GCA_039024295.1 Bacteroidota bacterium
CCTGCTCCTCAAAAACCTATTGAGTTTGCAGATGCTTCCACAGACGAACCTGCATCCGCCTCTCCTGGGCAAAAAATGGTCACATCCTCTCCCGAACCCCATAAACTTAAAGTATTGCCTCAGGTAAAGGCTACCTATCAGGAAAAAACCCTTGAAAGTGAAGCCCCTACCCCAGTCAAGGTGACCAAAGCTCCTGCCCAAAAAATAATTTGTACAAATTTAGTTTCAGACCATAAAGACCTTCAACCCATTTATTTTCAGTCAAATAGTGACATCTTAACCCAAGAGGCTAAGGACAGGCTGGATAAAGTGGCATCAATGTTGCACGAGTGTGATCAGGCACAATTGGTTGTTCAAGGACATGCTGACGCTTTAGGTGGTTTACGTGATAATTTGGTGCTTTCTGTCATGAGAGCCTATAACGTGAAGTACTACCTAGTGTATGAGCGCGGAGTAAGCCAGTCCAGAATAACTTCCGGCGGCCTCGGAGAAGGAAAACCCATCGCAGATAATCAGTCTTCCAGCGGCCGCCAGCTCAACCGACGCGTGGATTTCTCATTCGTTTTTTAATCTGCAAGGGTGTTTACGCCCAACTGACACACCACAATAACCCTTAGAATCGTGAGAATCAGGTTGATTTACTTCTGTATCGCTTGCTTGTTTGCACTGTCTTCCCAGACTTACGCACAGATCAGCACCAATCCTACCATGGTAGGGCTTTCTTCTACTTTTACTGATTATCAAGGCCCACCCGTAGGAGACTATACCAATTTTAGCAATTATCGCCCTGGAATCAGCCTGGGCGCATATCAATATGTTGCAAAACCCATTAACGTATTGTTGTTGTCCACATTTGTACCTGAAATTGATTATCCAACAGGTTCCGGGACATTTACCAATCCTTCTATGCTGGATGTAAATGGGCAGGTTCAGTTTAAATCAAATAATGGGCGCATGCTGAAGGAAGATGCTGTATTTGCCCCCTACGTTAATTCTGGATTTGGCTTGAGTTCCATAAGCAATGCTACCTCCTTTTACGTTCCTGTAGCTTTTGGCTCACGTGTTCGCTTGGGGAAATCGGTTAGCTTGCAATTGGAAACCATGTACAAGCAAGCCATTGGAAGAGGAAATAACAGCTTGAACCACTCTATAGGATTTGTATTCTCGGTACCAACCAAAAAACAGCCCATCGAAACGCCAGTCGAGGAAACCGAAACCACCCCTCCAATTGCCAATGCCGTTCCTAAGGTAGAAGTACCTGGCCGGTTGGATGACATGGACGGCGATGGTATCCCGGATGTGGAAGATGCTTGTCCTGAACTCATGGGATTGATACAGTTTGGAGGATGTCCTCCTCGCCCTAACGATCCTGGTCGCGAGCTAGACCTGGCAAAACTGGAAGAGAAAGATATTCCCGTAAAGCCATATGCCGCATCTAATCCTCAACCTGCCGAGGCAACTCCACAATTTGCACAGGTAGAAGTAGAGGAGCAGATCAACAACAGAAATCCTGACCAAACCGAAACAACCCTCGATTTTGAAGGAAATACGGATACCGCAAGCTGGGGAGATCCCTACAATGAAGCATCAGAAGAAGACCAACAATTCCTGGAATTCGCCCAGCACGCCATCTACTTCTCCCCTAACGAAGATGAAATCCTTCCGGAAAGCTTTGAGGTGTTGGATGAGGTGGCAAACATTCTGGAAAGAAACCAGGACGCACGGTTGAAACTGCTTGGACACACTGACGCACTCGGAGAAGAAAATGAAAACCTGATTCTATCCATCAAGCGGGCGTTCCGCGTAAAATATTACCTCGTCCATGAGAAGGGAATCAAGCTCTCACGGATTGAGTCTGACGGAGCTGGAGAAATTGACCCCATCGCCAGCAATGACAACCCCGGCGGTAGAAAGCTGAACAGAAGAGTTGAATTCTCCCTGGTAAGGTAAAGAATTCCCATAAATCAAGATCAAGGGTACGTTGTACAACCACCATCTTTCCAGAGATGGTGGTTTTTTTGTGTTTCTGTTGGCAGTTGCTTGTGGAACAAGGATGCATCATTTACCTTGGTAGGAAAAGCACCTACTTTATGCCACACCTACAAACTTCTCGTCTCAACACGTTTTACCGTCACCACGGACCTGCGACTGGAGAAGCGGTTGTATTTGTACACGGAAATGTTTCCGACAGTATATTCTGGGAGGAAACCATGAATGCGCTACCGGAGAACTTCCAGGGAATAGCACCTGATATGCGGGGGTATGGGCACAGCGAGTCAACCCCCATTGATGCTACGCGCGGATGTAGGGACTGGGCGGAAGATGTCCTAGCATTGATGGATCAACTGGAGATAGATACCTTCCATGCGGTGGGACACTCTCTTGGGGGTTCTTGCCTGTTTACCTTACACGCCCTTGCCAGCGAGCGCATCAAATCCCTGACCTTTATTTGTCCAGGGTCCCCTTATGGGTTTGGAGGCACAAAAGGCATTGAGGGAACGCCGACCTATGAAGATTTTGGGGGTTCAGGGGGAGGACTTGCCAACCCGGAGTTTGCCAAAAGATTGGATGCAGGCGACACCACATCTGACGATCCACAAGCCTCCCCACGAGTGGTTATGAACGCCTTCTACTGGAAGCCTCCTTTCGTTCCCGCACGGGAAGAGGAATATTTGCAAAGTATGTTGCGCACAAAAGTAGGCGACCAATTCTACCCCGCTGATGCGGTCCCTTCCGCCAATTGGCCAGGAGTGGGACCAGGACAATTTGGTCCTCTAAACATGGTTTCGCCCAAATACCAACAGGACACAGTTCCCAACTTCCTTGCTGCTCCAAATAAACCTCCCGTATTATGGGTCCGAGGCTCAGATGACCTGATTGTCAGCGACCGTTCCTTTTTCGACATTGCCACCTTAGGCCAGATGGAGTTGGTTCCCGGTTACCCAGGAGTTGACGTGATGCCCTCTCAGCCCATGATTGGTCAAACCCGTGATGTCCTGGAAAAATACGCGGCTTCAGGCGGTTCCTACAAAGAAGTGGTGATAGCAGATACCGGTCATTCTCCGTATATTGAAAAACCGGAAGCATTCAATTCGCATTTTCATGCGCTACTTTCCGGTAAGTAGACGTATCAAACAACCTCGTTTTTGGATGAAAAATAATATTATCGCCGTACTGACCGGTGTATTTACCGGCTGGGTAGTGGTATTCTCCGGAGAAGCTGTTCAGCAGCAATTTATTACTGTCCCTGAGGGGTTTGACTATACAGATCCTGTACAATTACAGGCATTTTCGGATAGCCTGCACACATGGGCATGGATCAGCTTTATTATCATCTGGGGGTTATCGGCCTTTCTGGGAGGAATGATCACGGGAAAAGTTGGTAAAGGAAACTGGAAAAAACTGTGTCTCATTACTGGAGGAATCTTGCTGTTGGGAAGCATTGCGAATATGTTCATCATTCCCCATCCGCTATGGGTAAATGTGATTACGGTCTTGATGTATTTTCCCCTGGCGTATGTGGGAGGTAGCATGCTTGCTCCGAAGGGGGAACTCATCAGGGGATAAACTCGGTTCATCCTTTATGCGTTGCGGTAAATGCAGTAATTTTCAACTGCAATTAGGGAATGGCTGGATGGTGCTCCCCAGGTAAGTGAAATGGGTGGATGGGAAATTTGTGCGAATGTCCAGCAAAAACCTACTACAACGTCCTAACGGGCTAGCGTGAAATGGCTCCCTGGCTAGAAGCCATTGAGGCAGGCATCATGTTGGTGAAATGGAAGAATCAGGCAGTGAATCAGGTGCTTTGCAAAGATAAGTTTGCCTGTAAATTATTTGGAGCCCCAGCAACCCGTGTATCCGCTACCGAATGAGGGTAACCGTGCCTGACAATTCACGGATTTTCCCCTCAGTGTCTTGTCCCCGGACTTTATACACATAAACTCCTTCGGGGACTCCTGCTCCGTTCCAGGAAGCATTTTCCCCCCAGGCTTGATGAACCAATCTTCCCCATCGATTGAAGATTTCCAGGGTAACCCCTGACCAGCCGCCACCTGAAATGGCAAAAACATCATTGTGGCCATCGTTATTGGGGCTAAACGCATTTGGCAAAAACATCCTGGGGGGCCAAACTTCAATGGTATAGGTAGATGAATCCGGACATCTTCCTTCGTTATCTACCCAAAACTCTACTTGATATATCCCAGGAACCGTGTAGGTCTCTTCAAATGCTGAGGTGGGTTGAATTTCCCCTGATTCAGACACCCAACGAAACCGGCTGGCATACTCCCCAATGTATATTCCCTGCACTTCAAGAGGAGCAAAACCCGCTGAAGGCAAAAGCTCCGCTTCGGCAGAAGGGCGATCGAGTACTTCAAGGGTATAAAACGCGGTATCACTGAAACAGCCTTCATCATTCCTCCCAATTACCCAATACTGGGTGGTTTCGAATGGTGCTACTTCAATTTTATCTGTTAACGCTCCGGTGCTCCACCTGTAAGCAGCTGATTGAGCAGCTATGATCACAGAAGATTCGAATCGACAAATGGGAGACAAACCTGAGAGTTCTACCTCTGGTAATGACCAAACCCTTACGTTCACGGTATCCTCATTCTGGCATCCATTTACACCTGTCCCTTTCAAAATCAGGGTTCGGTTGCTGTCCGCAATAAAAAGTGGGGAGGCCACTTGCGGATCTGACAGCCCAAAGTTTGGTTCCCACTCATACAAATTGGCCCCGCTTCCAAGCAAGGTAAGGGTATCTCCCCGACATCCAAAAAGGTCTGGGCCGGCTTCCACTTCTGGCCGGGGCAGCACAGTTACCAAGGTAGAATCCTGGTCACGACACCCCAGGTTATCCCGAACAGTTAAGGTGTAAATGGTCGTTGAGGTCGGAGTAGCGATTGGAAAAGGAACCGAGTCGTTCGAAAGGCTTTCCTCTGGAGTCCATGCAAATGAAAGCCCTCCTGAACCTGCCAACTGAATGGAATCCTGTTCACAGATGGTCCAATCTGGTCCTGCATTCGCAGTGGGAGGGATTCGTGTATTCACCACGACGGTGTCTACATCCCTGCATCCAAGGCTGTCCAGAATCTCCACTAGGTATGCCTGAGAGCTATCAGGCCATACAAATGCAGTCCCATCAGTTCCAGGAAGGAGGTTGATCTTTGGGGACCAATCAAACGTTCGACTGCCCTGACTAGCCCCCTGGAGCTGAATGGTGTCGCCTGAACAGATCAAGGTGTCTGCACCTGCATTTGCCACCTGGACATGCACCTGGACCGAATCAGTGTTGTCACAGCCCCATACAGCCACTACCGTGGCAACATAGGTGGAGGGCCTGTCAGGGAAAACCCATGGAAAATCCAGACTGGTATCATTAAGGGTCGGGGATGACTGCCAAAATCGCTGGATGCCGCCTGCCACAGCCAACTGCACACTGTCACCGGGGCAAACGAACGTATCAGGACTAACCGTGATGATGGGACGAATACGTACCTCAATCCCCAGAGAATCATTGTTCACACAGCCGTTTGTATCCGTAACTGTCACAAAATAAAAAGCGGAATCGACTAACTGTCCGTTGGTATTGACAGGACGGGCAATCGGTTGTGCCAGGGTTGAATCGTCCAGGGTATTACCGGGTTGCCACAGGAAGCTCACCCCTCCCGTAGCTGTGAGCTGAACATCGCCACCCGAACACACATAGGGTTCTGGCTGGGTGGCTGTGACTGTAGGGAGCGGATTGACCGTGACTTCTACCGTGTCCAATCCCACGCATCCCGTAGCATCTGTAATCTCAGCCACGTAGGATTGGGATTGCAAAGGAAATACGGAGGGAGTGGCAGAAGTTGTGTTGATGAGGGTAGGATCGGGCTGCCAACGCCATTGGACCCCGCTTTGGGCGGAAAGCTGAACAGTGTCTCCGATACACACCTCCCTATCAGGGCCGGCATCCGCATAAATAACCGTTACCAGGGTTCTATCGGTGGATGAACACCCAAAAGAGTCGGTAACCTGGACGGTAAAGGGTCGGGTAAATGTAGGCGTGGCAATGGGATTGGCCACATTTGCAGCATTCAGTGGGCCAGCAGGCGTCCATTGGTAGGTTTCACCACCAGAAGCCTGAAGCTGGACCGGCTGCCCTTCACAACTAAGGAGATCTAGTCCTGCGTTGGCCACAGGTAGGGGTTTTACCTCCAATCGAATGGTATCTACCCGCTGGTCCCCACACTGGTCGGTAATTCTGGCGATATAGGTAATGCTGCTGTCGGGAGAAGCCACTGGATTGGCAATGTTGGGGTTGCTCAATCCAGTAGTTGGGGCCCACCTTATGGTGTCACCTGAGCCAACGTCCAGTTGAATGCTTTGCCCTTTACAGATAAAGGTATCTTGACTGGATTGGAAGAACGATACATAATCCCTGCAGAAGACCTGCCTATTCGTATAAAATCCAGTTGCACCCGTAAATCCCCAGAAGACTTGTGAATCATTGTTGAAGATGTCCCGGACAATGTCTCCCGTATAAGATAATCGAAGCTGACAATCCAGGTAAACCCGCATCACGGTGTTTGCAGGGTCCCAGGTAATTCTTAGGGAATGAAACTGGCAATCTTCTGCATTTCGGTTATTGGGAAGAATAGAAACAGGTCCCGCAAGGTTATCCCTGCTGTTGTGTCTGGGGTTACCATTTTTCATGATCGCAAGGTGATCGTAAAAAGGATCGCCAAAATCTCCGTTTTGGAAACCATCCAGTTCTACTGCAATGGAGGGGCTAATTCCCAGGTATCCCAAGCCGCCCCCAGATGTACCCACCCTGGTACTTACCTGCTGCAGGACAAAGGCTAAGCCATCAGCTCCATTTGCGTCTCGGCATCCCATGAAAACATCAAAATACAGGTCAAATGGTCGGCTAATGTCTACTTTATTCAGGTACCAGATGGACCCATTTCTCCATTGTTGATCTGGAGTGATGGTAAAACATTCTCCCGTATCACGTACAGAAGATCCATTCAACCGGTACTGCCCAAAAGTAAAATGGAAGGCACCTATTATCAGAATAATTGTAAGAAATTGTTTCATGGCGTGAGGTTCAAGACCTTTGGGTAAAAGGTATCCTACAAAAATAAGGTTTTCTGCATACATTTGATTTTTGAAGATAAATTCCCTTCCTATCGAACCGATTTACACCCTACATCAAGAATTTGAAGCAGCTGTCACCTGGATGCATATGTTGCCCGACCTGGAAGAAGCAGGCCTTTGGATTTCCCTCGATGCCAAAAGACAGCGAATTACCGCGTTAAACGAGCAGGATGAAAAGGTTTTTGATTACCGCCCTCCTTTACCGGCTGTTCCGATAGCACCAGATCAGACCTTGGAAGGTTACCTCTCACAGGTACAGGATGAGCCAGGTTCCTACCTAATTCTCCTGATGCAAGCTGGTGCGGCATCTCTGGGGCTTTTTGAAGAGGGGGAGGTCACCTTGCACAAAGCCATTAAGAAATACATGGTTCGAAAAAAACAAGGCAAGGCGCAGCTCAATTACCTCCAAACTCGTGGGAAGTCAAAAGCAGGTTCACGCATCCGGCTGGCCAATACAACCCGATTCCTGGAGGAAATCAATGAATACCTGCAAAAATGGGAGGCCTATGAGCCTGCTGAGCGTATCTTGTATTACTGCAACCCTCAACTTTGGGGACTACTACATCAAGCGCAGCCCGCACCTCCCTTTGACAAAAAGGATGCCCGCCTCGCCAAAGTGCCATTCGACGTGCATACTCCCGACCATGAAGAGCTTCTTCGGATCAATCGAAAGTGCCTCCAAGCAGAATTGAGGGTATACCTGGAAGATGATCGGCTGAATGGCTAATGCACTGGATTAACAGGTCGCCCCCATGTTTCGATTGCGTCTCTTGACATTTCTTTCAATTAAGCCGTATTTCGCCGGAATATTCAGCCTGAACCCTTTGGTCTCAGGCTTCATTTAAATTTTCCATTTTTGTGGTCAGAGGTAAAAAAGTGGTAGTGGTTATGCCTGCATATAATGCGGAAAAAACCCTCGAAATCACTTACCGGGAAATCCCCCGTGATGTCGTTGATGAAGTCATCCTGGTCGATGACCGGAGCCGGGACAATACCGTAGAAAAAGCGCGCGAACTGGGCATCAACCGGGTGATCAAGCACCCGGTGAACCGCGGGTATGGAGGCAACCAAAAGACCTGTTACACCGAGGCACTCAAAGCTGGTGCTGACATTGTTGTGATGGTTCACCCCGACTATCAGTATACCCCCAAACTCATTGAAGCTATGGTGTATCCTATTGCCAACGGCTTATTCCCGGTGATGCTGGGCTCCAGAATTTTGGGAACAGGTGCCCTTCGGGGAGGGATGCCCATCTATAAATTCATTGCCAACCGTCTGCTTACTTTTTTCCAAAATGTGCTGATGCGCCAGAAGCTGGCCGAATACCACACGGGATATCGGGCATTTTCAAAAGAAATCCTTGAATCTTTACCGTTGGAAGAAAACAGCGATGACTTTGTCTTTGACAATGAAATGCTGGCACAGATCGCTTATGCAGGCCACATCATTGGAGAGGTGACCTGCCCCACCAAATATTTTGCAGAAGCTTCATCAATTAATTTCAGACGAAGTGCCAAATATGGCCTTGGGGTTTTGTGGGTATCCATGATATTTCGCTTAAATAAATGGGGCATTGTCCGTTCAGCCATCTTCAACATGGATGGGGGGAAACGCCTCAAAGTATAGGGCAAATCCCTGATTTTTTATAGCTTAGAGATATTCATTTGTTCGCAACATTGCAATTGCACCTCCGTGAAAAAACTGCTCCGTCTCCTGTTGTTTGTGCTCCTTTTGGGGCTTGCGGCCATCGCTGGTTACCTTTTCCTGGGAGAATCGGTTAATCGACAACTCTACACCTTCGTTCCCACAGACTTTGTGTACGTCATCGAATCCGATGAACCCGTAGATGACTGGCAGGAGTTAAGCAAAAGTCAGGTCTGGCAATACCTCAAGACCAATGCCTACTTTGGAGAAATCACAGAATCAGCCGACCAGTTAGACTCTCTCCTTCATACCAACCAAACGCTTGTCAATTTTATTAAGCTGGGAGATTTGGTGATTTCTGCTCACCTTACCGGCAGAAACGAATACGAATTTGTGTTCTTGGTGGATTTGAAAGGCATTTCCAAGTTTAGCAAGCTTTCTGCAGCCCTAACGGCACTCTTCGAAAGCCTGGAATACGACGTGAGCCGCGATTCCTATTATGGAAATGCCATTTTCGACCTCAAGGATCCGGAGACGGGAGACGTACTTTCTTTGTCAGTGATTGACAATGTCATGCTGGGGTCGTACAAAAAGGGGCTTTTGAAAAAAGCCATTGATCAGTCTGAAAAACCGGGCGTTTACGAAAACCCTGACTTTTTCCAGGTACAGGAATCCATTGACCGGGATGAAGTCTATTCCATCTACCTGAATTACGCCGTACTGGAGGATTACTTAAAGATTTATACCGATGAGCTTCCCGAAATGCTACAGGGCCTCAGAGAAATTCTGGCTTTTTCTTCCTTTGATTTTCAGATTGGAGACGAAGATGCTGCATTAACTGGATATACCAAACAAGTGGATTCTACGGCTTCCTACCTAACCGTTTTTAAAGATATTGGGCAGGGAAGGGTACTTGCGCCTGAGGTTTTGCCAAAAGAAACCGCATTTTTTACCAGCATTGGCTTTGATGATTTTTCGGATTTCTACCGGAGATTCGATGGATATTACAAAGAATATGAGCCGGAGTCCCATCAGGAATTTGCAAAAAATAAAAGGCGGGTAGAGAAGCTGCTAGATATTGATGTGGAACGTGACTTTTTCTCTTGGATGACAGATGAGTTGGTTACCGCAATAGTTCCGATGGATAAGGCAGGGAAGGAATATGCCTATTTCGCCTTGCTTCATTTTGATGATTATCGGTATGCAAAGGAGAAAATGGATTTTGTTACCCAACAGGTCAAGAAGAAAACCCCGGTGAAATTCGAAACGGTAACCCATAGAGGGGTGCCGATCCAATACCTGGAGCTGAAAGGCTTCTTCAAGCTGTTTTTCAACAAAATGTTCTCCAATATTGAACGGCCGCATTATGCGTTTGTGAATGACTATGTGGTATTTAGCAACAGCGTTCCGTCCCTTGAGATGGCCATTGACCGGGCCCTTGACCAGGAAACCTTGGAGTATAGCCCAGCTTATGATGACTTCCAAGGGCACTTTTCTAATAACTCGAACCTCTTTTCCTACGTCCAGGCAGGAACTTTCTATCAGCACTTGTTGAATAACCTAGACGCCAGTTCTCGGTCTGAGCTAAAGTCGAATAGAAAATATTTTCTTAGCTTTCCCCATATCGGTTTCCAACTTTACCC
>JBCDIQ010000201.1:0-10366 GCA_039024295.1 Bacteroidota bacterium
ACATGCTACACATCCACAAACAAACATAGAAAAAAACTACTAACTACTCAATTTTAGAATAAAATTATCCAGAGGAGGAAGTCGCCAGCCAGGATGGAAATGGCGGAAAGGACAAATGAGCGAATGGTCGCTTTACCTACCCCAGCGGCACCTCCGGTAGCGGTTATTCCCACGAAACAGCCAGTGAAAGCTATAGTAGCCCCAAAAACCATTGACTTGATCAGGCCACCTGTGAGGTCACTGAGCTGGAAGAAATCCTGGATAGATTGAAAAAACTGTTGGCGGGTGATGTCCAGGAAATAATCAGAAACGGCATAAGCTCCCAATAGGGAAATTACCAGGGCAAAAAAGGTTAAAACGGGCATCATGAGGATAAGTGCCACCACACGGGGAATCACCAGAAATGAAATGGGATCAATCCCCATGCATCTGAGGGCGTCTAACTGCTGGCTGATTTTCATGGTGCCAAGTTCGGCTGTCATGGAAGCGCCAATCCTTCCAGAAATGACCAATGCCGTGAGAACAGGGGCCATTTCCATGAATACTACCCGTGCTACCTGGCCGCCCATGACGTTGAGGGAAACCATTCCCCTAAACTGGTAGGCCGCCTGCCAGGCAATGATCGCACCGGAAAAGATTCCTACAATGAGTACAAGGGGCAAGGAATGAACCCCCATATGTTCCATCTGAGCCACCAACCGTTTTCGCTGGTGCCAGGTAGTACCAAGTCGGCGAACAACCTGCCAGACCAAGAAGCCAAATTCGCCTAAGTCGTTGATTACCTTCACCAGAGCGGTTTGGGATTGTTCAGTGAGCTGACTAATATTGTACAGCCCATGACAAAGGTAACAAAATCCTCATCCTAAGCGGTATGCTATACCTCCTTTGTGACTTTCAAAGTACGCGTCTCGATTATATTCTGAACATTGTATTTGACCGAATTTTACAGACAGAATACACCCTTTTGAGTTGGGAAGCTTACCAGCAAGGTATCGCCATTAAGGATGATACCCCTCATGTGGTCATGTATTACGGAGAAAAGCCTGGGGCCGGGCAATTTTTTATCCCAGACTCGGGCCTGCTCAGGGAAAACCGCATTCGGGAAGAAGCACCCGTTTTATTAGAACAAGCAGGAAGGCTTCCTCAACTTTTTTTCCAGGAGGAATTACAGCTGAAACCCACCGAAGGGGTAACCCATGACCTGCTGGCATCTTGCTTTTTTCTCATCACCCAATATGAGCGGTATCAGCACCCCACAACGGGTACACATGGGAGGTATGACGAAGTAGCCTATGACAGTTATACCCGTAAATGGCACCATCACCCATTGGTGCAGCTCCTTGCAGAAGAACTTTGGCAACAGTTGCTTCAATTGGAGCCTAAGCTCTCCAGGATTCACAGAAGGACCTCTCTTCACCTTACATTCGATGTAGACCATCCCTGGAAGTATTGGTTCCGGGGATTCTTCGTTAATGCAGGTGGGTTGTTAAAGCATACCTTTCAGTTGAGGTTTCAGGTGGTCGGTGAAATGCTGAAAGCATTATTCTCCGGGAGCGATCCCTATAATACTTACCCCCTGATTCATCGGCATTTTCCACCGGAACACACTGCTTTTTTCTTTTTGCTTGACCGGACCACCCCTCAGGATGGCTGGCACACCTATAAAAATCGTCCCTATCGAAAACTGGTGAAGGGCCTGAAAGAGAAAGGATATGGAATTGGGCTTCATCCCTCATATGCGACTTACCTGAACCCTGAAAGGATAAAATTCGAACGGGAACGTCTGAATCGGTTGGTATTGGAAGATTCTGAGCATTCCCGGCAACACTTTTTGAGGTATCGGTTGCCTGAGACATTTAGGTTTTTGCTAGAGGCAGGAATAAGGCATGATTACACCCTGGCCATGTATACAGATAGGGGGTTTCCTACAGGCATGGCATTGTCGTATCCTTGGTTTGATCTGGGAAAAAATGAGGCCACAGAGCTAATGCTTCACCCAACCACGGTGATGGATCGAAGCCTGAAAGACTACCAGGGACTAGGAGTGGATGAAGCCATGACGCAATGTCGTGAATTGTGGAAAGAGGTGGATACCGTAAATGGATGCTTCCGAATCTTGCTCCATAACAATACCTTAAGTGATGAGGGAGAATGGGAAGGTTGGCGAATGCCTATTCTGAACCTTGTTGAAGAACTAACCTCCAGTTTATGAAGGGCCCCAAGCCCGATAAGTTAGAAATGAAGCTGGTGTCAGGCCGAAATATTGATCCAGCTCGATGGGACCATTTCGTCCATGAGGCTCCAACAGGAAGCGTGTTTGCCCTGCACGGGTATGCATCAGCAGAAAAAGACTGGCAGGCATGTATTGTGGAAGATACATCTGGTTGGCGGGCGGTAATGCCGATAATTGCCCGGAAAAAAGGGGGATTTTCCTATGTTACGCACCCTCCTTTTTGCCAGTTTTGGGGACCCATATTGGCACCACCCATCAGTTCACATCCTTACACCCGCCTGAGTGAAATGAAGAAGGTGATTTCTCTCCTTGCTGCCCACTTGGCTTCTTATACAAAGGTGACTACTTATTGCTCTCCAGCCCTTACGTATCCTTTGCCCTTTCACTGGAATCACTTGCACCTGCATACGCGCTACACGTTTCAACTAGATTTGGGGGTAACGATTGATCGATTGAAGGAAAATTTAGCTCCACCTTTGAGGCGACAGGTCAAAAAGGCAATTAACGCGGGTTATGAGTTGAGGCTTGGACATGATGCATCCTATTTACTGGAACTAATTGAAAAAAACCGACAGGAAGGCCATGACATCGTAGCTGGCATCCCAGACAGTTTTGAACGATTGCGTTGGATTACCCATTATTTGCTGGAAGAGGAGAAAGGGAGGGTGCTAAGCCTATGGGATGGAGCGGAATTACTGGCTGCTGGCTTATTTGCCCACTATAAAGGAACCACCACTTACCTTATCGGGAGCCAATCGCCGAAGAGGGGTGCTTCCGGAGCCATGTCTGCCCTGATGTGGGAAGCAATCCGGCAAGCGAAGGTTTCTGGAGACCATACCTTTGATTTTGAAGGGTCCATGATTGAAGGGGTGGAAGCCTTTTTTCGAAAGTTTGGTGCCCAGCCAGTACCTTATTTACAGATTTCAAAAAATGATTTACCTTTACCCATAAGATGGATCAGCGGATAAAACTCATCAGTCGTCACAATTCCTGCCTTAACCAAATCGTGTTTGAACTACGGGCAGAAAAGATTCAGGAAGACCGACTCCGGTTCAGGAACAACATGGAGAAGGTGGGAGAACTATTGGCCTACGAAATCAGCAAGGAACTTTCCTACGAATCTCAAGAGGTAACGACACCTCTTGGAACCCTTGACATGGCTCTACCTTCCCACCAACCTGTAATTGTCTCTATTCTAAGGGCAGGTGTGCCGTTGCATAACGGGCTGTTACGTATGTTTGACAAGGCTGACAATGGGTTTATATCCGCCTACAGGCATCACACAAAAGGAAATGAGTTCATCGTAAAGGTTGAGTACATTGCCCTCCCCGAACCAAATGGGAGGGCTTTGATTCTGGCTGATCCCATGATCGCAACCGGTAGAAGCCTGGTGTTAAGCTACAAAGCAATCGCTGAACAGTCGGATGAAATAGGCCCGGTGTTTGTTGCAGGTGCCATTGCCAGTGAGGAAGGCTTGGAGTATGTGTTGCGGCACATTCCCCACGCAAAGATTTATGTAGCAGCTATAGACAACGAACTGACTGCTCGTGGGTACATCGTACCTGGTCTGGGAGATGCTGGAGACTTGGCATTCGGACCCAAATAGGCGCATCGCCTCCAGAAAACCTTATCAGGCCTCACCTGATTGCTGTCCCCTCCACCAATTCAATCCGGCAAAGCCAAGTGCTCCCAGGAACACCACAATTACCAGAATAGAGAAAATGAGGGAGATGGTTTCCCCTGTAAAATAGGAATCGGGTTCAAACCGGCACTCAATGGTATGTTTACCCGCAGGAACTCTAGCAGCCCGCAGGACATAGTTTACCCGAAAATGATTCATCGGTTCACCGTCCAGGTAAAACTGCCATCCTTTCCCACTGTTGTAGTATACCTCAGAGAACACGGCTAGCTGTTCCTTTTGCGTATTGGTCTGGTAGGTGATTTTATGAGGGGCGTATGCAGTAAGCGAAATAGTGGCAGAAGGATCAGGTTGTGGGGTAAATCCTTTTGTTTGTGTTACCACATTAGGCTGGCTTATGTCCGCGACTGCAGTTTGTTGTGGATCAATTCTGTTAAGTGCTGCGATCTCTTCATCTGGCGAATTAACCGTTTGTAATTCACGCACAAACCATGCATTGCCATATGCTGATGGGTTCACCAATGGACGAGCTTTGGGGTTGTATATGAAATACTTGGTATTAAGCATATTGTGAACCCGAAGCTGTGCGAGGGTAGCTCTAATGGAAGAGTCGCTGGGCTGGCTTTGTAACGTGGTCTTTAACATCTGCATCTCCCGGCTGATATGTCGTTCGATCAAATCCTGGTAGCGCCTGAATTTTGCTGCATGATACCCCCCAACTGATTTATGGTGAAAAGAGGTTTGCGCTTCATTAAACGTATTGCTCGCCAGGTTCATCACTCTGTAATGGGGCGCTTTGTCCTGCAGGATAAAATTATCTGCTGGGCTGGGTTGAGCACGCTGGGTGGTGTAGCTTGGTGCCTTGAAGTTGTCATTGTTGAGGTAGCGTTTGTTGACCGTCCACATATCAACGATGGTCAGCCCCCCGATAATCGCATAAACCGCAAGGGCAGATTTCAATCGATTGGTGACAAACAAAAAGATAGCAGCAGCTGCTGCTGTTATGAACACCAAGGACCGAAAGGCATCTGTTTGTAAGAGGGACACCCGTAAATCATACAGGATGTCGAGGTATTCTCCTGGCATCTGGCCTAGTTGTTCACTGTCAACCCGTCCGCTGAAACTAAACAGGGTGCTCCCCATCAGGAGAAAAATCAGGCACAGCCCACCCGTGACCCCAGCAGCAATGCCCAGGCTTCTGGTAAGTTTTCGGCTGTCTGGTCTTGTCTCGGGATCCATGATACGTTGCAGGGCCATGATGCCGAGTAAAGGCATGGTAAATTCAGCAATCACCAGGGTCATGGCTACTGCTCGAAATTTGTTGTATAAGGGAAAATTATAGAACAGCAATTCGGCAAAAGGCATGAAATGCCGACCCCAGGCCATCATGAATGACAGGAGGGTCGCCATCAACAGTGCCCATTTCATAGGACCGTCTACCACCATTAAGCCCAAAACGAAGAGGAAAAATATAATGGCTCCGATGTAAACCGGACCCGAAGTAAACGGCTGATCACCCCAATAGGTGGGCATGCCCCCAATCAACTGATTGGCTTGCTGGCCGAATTTTCTTCGAAGCTCTTTCGCCGTATCTGAATCTCGGTCTACAGGGGTTTGAGAGGAGCCCCCCATAAAATTGGGAACCAGTAGGGTGAGGGTTTCGTCAATGCCATAGCTCCAACTCAAGGCATAATCAATCTTTAGGCCTGCTTCCCCTTGATTTTCTTGAGGGGTAAGGACTGCCTTCCCACGCATGGTTTCATCTGCATACTCATAGGTGGTCCATATGCGACTGGTGTTGGGCAAAAATCCCAGAATAGCTGCTAACAGCAGAACTGCTGTTGCTTTAAAAAATTCAGGTAAGGCTTGCTTTTTCAAGGCATCTGCAAAAAGGGCTATTCCGATGATGACAAAAGTGAGGAGGAAATAGTAAGTAATCTGAAAGTGGTTTGCATTCAGTTCAAGTGCCGTAGAAAATGCGGTAAGGGCACCTCCCAGCAGGTACTTTCCCTGGTAGGTGAGCATGATTCCTGCCATGACAAAAGGAATGTAGGAAAGCGCATTTGCCTTTGAGGTGTGTCCGGCCTCCAGGATAATGAAAAAGTAAGACGAAAAAGCAAATGCAAAGGCACCCACTGCGCTGAGCCAAGGATTGACCCGCATCACCAATAGCAACAGGTAAAACCCTACGAACAGGGTAAAAATGTACTTAAAGGGTTGGGGGATGCCGAAGTGAATCAATGCATCTACCTTTCGGAACAGGTTGCCCGGGTAAGGAGAACCAATCTGAAAGGTAGGCATTCCACTAAAGATGCCATTTGTCCAAAGCACAGGTTCATCATCCCCATTTTCTGCTATGTAGTCCTTTACATCCTGGGCCATTCCCTGTACCTGGTACAAGTCTGACTGGAAAATGACCTTGCCACTCAGCATGGGCGAGAAATAGACGGCCAACAAAGCAGCAAATCCCAAGATTATTCCCAAATGGGTCAGGGGCGTTCGCCATTTAGAAGGAGGGCCTGCGGCTTTTTGGGGCTTAGGAGAATGCTGAGCCTTTTTAGGGGAAGGGGACTTACCTTTTGCCGCTGGTTTTTTCGACTTTTTTGCCATGGTGAGAGGTTAATGGCATATCTGGTGATCAGAACAGAAATTAGCTATACCTTCAAATCTGATTCCCTTGACAGCCAGTTCATTTTTTACAGCAATCAAAACTAATATGCCCTTTTGCAAATAACAAGGAAGTCCCTATTTCCCTGTACCTAAAAACCTCCTGCTATGATTGCTCATAGCAGGAGGACATATGGTGGTCAGTTTTCAGGATTCAGTTTTCTAGTAGGTGTAATAAAGGTTATTTCCCCAAAACTGTAAACCAAGTACTGTTAACCGGAAACTTATTTCACGGTTCCTTTCAGCTTTTCTGCAAAAGCCTTTTGAAACTTCTCTACTTTCGGACCTACCACAAACATGCAATAGGGCTGTCGTGGATTATCATTGAAGTAATTTTGGTGATAATCTTCTGCCTTGTAGAAAATGTCAAGGGGACTGATTTCTGTTACGATGGGATCTGACCAAAGACCGGATTCCTGTGCAGCCGCTTTGGAGGCTTCTGCTATCTTTTTTTGCTCTTCATCGTGGTAAAATACAACCGAGCGATATTGGGTCCCTACATCATTGCCCTGACGATTGAGGGTGGTAGGATCATGCGTGCGCCAGAAAATTTCCAGCAACTCACCATAAGAGACCTTTTCAGGATCATATCCGATCTGGATTACTTCAGCATGGCCGGTTGTACCGCTGCACACTTCCCGATAGGAAGGATTTTTAACAGAGCCTCCAGAATAACCAGATGCTACAGATTCAACTCCCTCTACCTGTTGGTAGATGGCCTCAGTACACCAGAAACAGCCGGAACCAAAGGTGGCCAGCTTCAGGTTTTTTGTTGACATAGTGGTATTGCTAATCGAACTTGCAGTTTGGGTGGTCGAGCCTTCTTGCCCGCAGGCAGTTGCTCCTAGTACCAGGATTCCAACCGCTAGCATCCACCAATGGTTTAATTGAGTTTGCATATCACCCTTCCTACGAAAACAACTTACACGGGTTTTCAGGAAAAACGAAAAGTAATTTGTAATTTAAGGAGTCTATAGTAATAAAGCATGTCCGTTCAACGTTTGCCGGTAGAATATTGTTTTCCGCAAACCCTCTCCCCAGAAGGCCTTGATGTATTTCTGGCAAGTGGATGGTTTAGAAGCGGTGGAATGCTGTACCGGTCTCGCATTGTATGCCTGGGAGCGGAACTTTATTCGGTGATAAACATACGATTGAGGGTTTCATCCTATCAACCTTCGAAGCGTCACAGGCGGCTTTTAAGAAAAAATCAACCCCTTTTTCGAGTTGAAGTAGGTCCCGCCTACATTTCCTCCAGAAAAGAAGAATTGTACAGGGCACATCGCCATCGGTTTAAGGGATTTGTGTTTGATGAACTCCGTGAATTGCTAAGCCTGGAGGAAGGGATCTTTAACACCTGGGAGGTAGCTGTTTATGACGGTGACCAGTTAGTGGCCGTAAGCTTCTTCGATATTGGCAGAGAAGGTATCGCCAGCCTATTGGCTATTTATGATCAAAATTATTCAAAATATAGCCTGGGCATATTCACGATGCTGTGTGAAGTTGATTTTGCCCAGCGCAATGGCATTGACTTTTTCTACCCGGGCTATGTCTTACATAAGTCATCAGAATTTGACTACAAGCTCCAGTTGGGCAGGCTTGAGTACCGAGGAACAGATGACCAATGGTATACTTTTGACCATGAACCAGCCATAAAATATCCCAGTGCCGAATTGCAGCAACGCATTCAAGATGCAGAAAAGGAATTGAGCAATGTGGGGCTCACTTCTTATCAACTTCTGTATCCTTTTTTTTCCGTCGGATACCTGGATTTCTTGGAAGAATCGTTCGTGAAAAGTCCGCTTTTCATCCGAATAAATGAAGCTAACTCCAGGTCGGAGGAGGTCATTCTGGAATATTTGCTTGAGGACAATGAATATGTCCTTAGCCAAGTAACTCCCTGCGACCTCTATGATGACATGGTGAAACCGCAGGTAGGAATGGAATGCCAGACTAACGACCGAATGTGGCAGCAGGACCTGCTAACCTATGATGTTACCCTGTGTAAATCAAAAAGTCTTCAGGAGGTTATCTGGAGGGCTAGAGATATTTTACAGCGGGAACGCATATGGGATCAATCTGTATAACCTTTACATGTGACTACTAACCCCTTTTTTTAAGCCATTCGCTAAAAAGCGACTTAGATACGGAAGGGATGTGTTATTTTGCCTGAAATCACCATGAAATGTTTGATTCAGCAGTAAAATTAGTTCTCGGAACTTTGGTAGGGGTAGCGTTGGTTGCAGCTGGTTGTAACACCACAGCTGAGGCCGATACTGGCGAGCAAGAAGCCTTGATCGCTCCAGAAAAGGATTCCATTAAAATTGATATCGAAGGACAAGAGGAGCAAGTACAAACTACCATTACCGGAGTTACAGAAGACCCCAACCGCTTTCCAGCTATCACCTTAAAAGGCGATTCGACCCTTTACTTTGAAGCATTTAATACCCGTTTTACCCTTCGGCACGATTTTCCGTTGGTACCTGTTACCAATGATAAACTGAGCTGGATTGAGGAAGACAATTTTAATGAGCAAAATGGGGTATACGTCACCTACGTGGTGGCTGCGCGGGAAATTAAACTTGCAGCTGCCAACGTTCGGGTTGATTATATCACCAAGGATTTTCCCTCCTTTGGCTCTGCTGATTCAGCACTTCTGTGGGTAGACGATTTTTTCATCGTGCCACCTGAGTCCAGGGAAATTAGAGCTGCGCACACCGTTACCACTGAGTCTGGAAAGCCAGCCTACTGCAAGGAGGTCTTTTCTGTACGTAAGGAAGGACTCTCTGGAAAATTTATTGCCTTTGCGTACCTAGATGCAAGTCCGGAGCATTTGGTAGGCTTTAACCTCACTGCAGTGGACAGCTTTGAGTACAAGGATGCCCTGCCAGCCTTTTATGATTTGGTGAAGTCATATGGGGAGTAAGTGACTTACAGCCTATCAGATTTGTGCCTCATGTAAGGGAAAAATAGTACACCCAGTCCCATTTGTCCTCTGGGAGCATGGCTTCGGCCATTTCTTTTACTTGGCGCGCCGACTCTCCTTGGGTGATGAGGATATCATTTACCATCGCATAATGGAGACCATGAAGCCCGAGTTCCTTCAGCCGTTTTTTCTTTTGACGACTGTTTATCTTACCCAAATGCCAGTTGTACTTCCCCTCTAGCTCTGGATGCGCTTCCAGCAATTCGCCAATCTCGTAGTAATAGTATTTCCGGTTTTTTGCGTTCTTCATGTACAAATTCAGCTTGTCCTCCGGACTTTGCGTTTTCTTTTTTGGCTTAACAAATGGCAGTTGGGTGACGATTCCGTAATTAGCTTTAGCCTCGTTGTACTCTCGGTTCACAGAGGTTCGAATGCCACCGCCAAAATATACGGGAGAGCGGTATAAGAAACCATCATACACAATTTTCCCTTTGTAAGGCAGTAGTACCGTTTTGATATATGCTGGGTTTACATTGCGCAGCATATCCTGCAAAGGATCGAATAGCGATACCACTCCGTAGGCGACACCACCCTGAAGAAGAATGGTATGTTTTTTCAGGTACTTAACGACGAAAAAATCGCCCTCCACAAAGTCCTTGAATCCTCGACAAATCGAAAGCTCTTCTTCAGACAACTCAAACGGGTTTTCTGCCACGAATGAATCCATGATGCTAGGGGCTTCGTAAAGTTTATCCCTTAGCGATACTTTCTCTTCCGTGGAGAGTTGCTGAAAGGAGTCAGCATCCCAATCCGCGGTAAATAAATTACTGCTTCGACCTGCATATATCATCATGTACATCCGCAGGTTTAGGAATTCTCGGCGCTGACGGTGCACTAGACGGGA
>JBCDIQ010000202.1:0-10319 GCA_039024295.1 Bacteroidota bacterium
ATTCGAGGCTGAATACCCCCACCAACTGTCGGTTCACCCGCGCAGGATTCACCATCGGCCCTAGCATATTGAAAAAAGTCTTGATGCCCAGGTTTCGACGGATGGGGGCCACGTTTTTCATTGCTGGATGAAAGAGCGGCGCATGGAGAAAGCAGATATTGGCGGTTTCCATCTTTTTGCGCAAGTGATCTGTGTCATTGGTGAATTTACCCCCAAAGTATTCGATCACATTGCTCGAGCCAGAAACCGAGGAAACGCCATAATTCCCATGCTTGGCAACCGGAATACCCGCTCCGGCTGTCACAAAAGAGGCAAGGGTGGAAATATTGAAGGTATCTTTGCCATCTCCACCGGTTCCACACAGGTCAATGGGGTCAAAGTCACTGAAATCAACGGGTACACACAGGTCCAACATGGCGTTCCGAAATCCTTCGAGCTCATCGACTGTGATGCTTCGCATGTTGTACACCGTCAGAAATGCCGCCACCTGCTCAACGGGAAACTCTCCCTTAGCAATCTGGTGAAGGGTTTCATATGCTTCAGCCTTGCTCAGGACATGGTGGGCAAAGAGTTGTTGTAAGAGGGTTTTCAAGGGAACAGGTATTAGGTTTTAGGTGAAAGGGATAAGGTGTTGGGGGATAGGAATCAGGCTTTAGGCCTTGGGTTTTTAGGTGGAAGACATGGAGATGCGTTGATAATTTTCTGTTCTAAGCTCTATCTCCAACCAGTTTGCGATCATCTTTTTTCCGTCAGAAGTGATGATAGACTCAGGGTGGAATTGAAGTCCTTGCACATCAAATTCGCGGTGGCGTAAGCCCATGATTTGACCGGCATTGTCCTCTGCAGTGATGATGAATTCATTGGGCAGGGTGGTTTTTTCCACAGCCCAGGAATGGTACCTCGCTCCCAGGAATTGCGCTGGCATATCTGCCAGAAGACCATAGTGGTCCTTTACGTAAATGGGAGTCCCCATTCCGTGAAGCACCTCATCCAGGTTAAACAAGTTTCCCCCAAAAGCTTCTGCGATTGCCTGATGCCCCAGGCAGATGCCAAGAATGCTCTTTGAGGCTGCATATTTCTTTATGAGCGGCAATAACTCTCCTGCTTCCGACGGGATACCAGGACCTGGGGAAAGAAGGATTTTATCAAACCGCTCAACTTCCTCCAATGGCAGCTTGTCATTTCGATGGATTTCCATACCTCCTCCGAATCCGAGTTCGGTAATGATATGAACCAGGTTGTAGGTGAAGGAATCGTAGTTATCAAAAACGAGGATTTTCATGTTTCTGCAGATTCAGTGGTGGTCATCTAGAGGGTTTCAGCTACTTCCATGGCTTTGCGGAGCGCACCTAATTTGTTGTGCACCTCTTGTAATTCTTTTTCAGGAACGGATCGGGCCACAACGCCTGCCCCAGCCTGGTAGTACAAAGTGTTATTTTTACTCATAAAAGAGCGGATCATGATCGCATGGTTAAAACTTCCATCTAGCCCAATGGCCCCAATGGCCCCTCCATAAAACCCCCGATTCTGGTTCTCATACCGATCAATCAATTGCATAGCCATGTGCTTAGGTGCCCCGCTTAAGGTGCCAGCAGGAAAGGTATCTCCCACAACTTTCATGGGATCGGCTTCTGGACTTAGTTCACCCGTTACTTTCGAAACCAAATGGATGACATGGGAATAGAATTGAATTTCTTTGAAGGTTTCCACCTTCACGCTTTGACCATTGCGGCTCAGGTCGTTCCTGGCGAGGTCCACCAGCATGATGTGTTCCGAATTTTCCTTGGGATCATCGAATAGTGCTTGCGCCAGCTCCTTATCCGATTCATCGTTGCAAGTCCGACGGAAAGTGCCCGCAATAGGGTGAATGGTTGCCTTGCCTCCCTGAATGATTAATTGGGCTTCAGGAGAAGAACCGAAGATCTTGAATCGACCATAGTCACAATAGAACAGGTAAGGAGAAGGGTTAATCGATCGCAGACAACGGTATACATTGAATTCATCTCCAAGAAACTGTTGCTGATATTGCCGGGAAAGCACAATCTGAAATACGTCCCCTCGCTGACAATGGTCTTTGCCTTTTTGAAGAATCTCCAGGAAGGCATCATCTTCAATGTTGGTCCGTTCTTCTCCGGTTCGTTCAAATTGGAATGCAGGAACATTTTGATTGGCGATTAAACTCTTAATTCGCGCGAGATTCGACCCCTCACCTGCTCCCAATAATTCCAACAGGTGAAGCTCATTTTTGAAATGGTCCACCACCAACAGGTAGCGATACAAACGGTACATCACCTCCGGAATTTCCCTCTCAGGAGTTGAGCTGCCCTGGATTTCCACCTCCTCATAGTACCTCACGGTGTCATAAGTCTGGTACCCAAATACCCCGACATGCAAAAAGGGTAAATCCAGATTGGGAACATCAAACGTCTTTAGAAAGACGCCCAGTTGGTGTGCAAGGTCAGGAACCGGGCCTAAGGTTGTGTGTGTTTCCACCTTTCCAGGCAATTGCTGAAAAATGACGTCTCCTTCTACCCGAAACTCAGCAAGGGATTCAAAAGCCAGATAGGAATAGCTGTTGTCATTTCCGTGGTAGTCAGAACTTTCCAATAGCACTGTATTGGCAAATTGATCTCTGAGCTTAAGGTATAAGCTCACTGGGGTCAAAGTGTCGGCCAGCATTCGAAGGTGGTTCAATTCAAACGAGACTGGTTTTATAGAGGGAGAAGAAACAGGTTTCATGTAATGAAGGTCTTGAAATGCAAAAAGCTTACTGACGTACAGGCCAGTAAGCTTTTCTATTTAAATTCATTCACAACGAATAAAGTACTGTCCTGCTGATTTACTCAGAAGGCCACCACCAGTTTTTTTCTTGTGAATGTTGATACATGTCAATTGATTTACTCAAAAGTATAAGGATTTCTGAATATTAACAAGCTTCGAGTAAGAATTTAGCAAGTAAGCATCCAATTTGTTTTTTACAAATTGATACCGACCAAACCAATTTCATCAAGGCTCAATCAGTACTTTGCCCGTAAAACGATCTCGACCCACCTGTAACTGAAACAGATAGATACCGGGAGCCTGAGGGGGGAATTCGATTTCCTGGATTACTTTTCCTGCCTGGGCTGGATGAATAATTTCTCGATATACCTCCTTACCATTCAAGCCGATGAGTTGAAAAATACCTGGCTGTACCTCAGCAGTGGTAAACCTCAGGAAAAAGTGCCCCGTATTGGGATTAGGGTACAGTTTGACTCCACCTGTGGAAAGCTCATCCCGAAGGTCTATCTCCACCACATCTGAGTAAACAAACGTCCCGTCCTCATTTTCCATCCTGAGTCGATAAGCCAGTATACTTGCAGGAACCTCCAGGTCGAGGTATTCATAGGAGCGCAGTACATCGCTGTTCCCAACAGCAATCAAGTCCCCTATTGAGGAGAATTCCTGCCCAGGCTCACTTCGTTCAATTGAAAATCTTCTAAGTTGGTTTTCAGAAGCGGTTTGCCAGCTCAGTTGTACTTGCCCTTCATCCGCTGCCTGGGCATCAAAGTCGAGTAATTCCACTGCAAGTGGCCGAATGGTTACGAGCATAGAGTCTACCAAAATGCATTCCCCATTGTACACGGTTAGGGTATACCAGGTATCGACTAACGGTCCAGCTTTGGGGTCTTCTATCGTGGAATCATTCAAAGTAGCACCTGGAGACCAACGATACACCAGTCCTCCAGGAGGCGGATAAAACCGATAGGCATCTGGAGTTGCAGGATTTACCGACCATCGCGAATGGTTTCGTCCTGGTACAGCCAAACCACGAGTCCCATCATTGTTTTCTATGCCTTGAGTCATTTCGGTACCCCCTCCGTCATCGTCAATATCCGTACTGAGGACGTCAATGTAATGGGTTGTCTCATGGAGGATGATTTGACCTGTGAGTCGACGCCCATTGGTGCCATAGTGATGAACTTCCCGGAAGTTTACCACCAACTGCCGGTTGGGAAAAGTCCCAATCGTCCGGTAATCAATTCTGCTGAAATTTTTGTTATTCAGGTTTTCCCAAAATAAAGCCACCAAATTATCAGGCAATCTATTGTCAGGAATAGGATCGGCAGAATTGTCATCATTCTGATTGGTAAAGGTGATCCAGCCATCCGAAGCAATGTAAAACTGGGTGTAGGTATTACAATAAAAGGTAAAAGGGAACCCAATATTTAGTGCACCCGTGATATCATTGTTTCCCAGGTTAACAGCCGTTCCATTACCGGCTACAGGTGCATGGGGGATTTGCTGAACCGTGTAATCATAGCAGGTAAAGGTGGCAGGAGGACCAAAATAGGTTCCATCTACCTGAGCTGTATCTCCATAAAATACAGTTCGATGAGGGCCTGCGTCTACACTTGCCACATCCAATTGCAAGGAGGCTGTTTGGGGACAATTTCCTGCCATGGGCATGATGGTGGCATCATAGGTGGTATTAGCAGGAGGATTTACCTGAATGCTGTCACCTGTTCCAATTACCGTGGGAATGCCCTGGACCCGCCATTGAACGGCGTAACTGCCAGGTGCAGCCTGTAGGTGAAACTTCCAGGATTCATTCAGAGTTGACCACAATCCCCCATTTTTTCCAGGAACAGCAGCCCCAAAGGTTCCTGTTGCATTTTCTATTCCCTGGGTCATGCTACTTCCAGGTCCTCCATTATCAATCCGAGTACTGTGAACATCGATTTCTCCACTTCCTTCATGGAGCACCACCTGAACGTTGACCAAACAGGTCAAACAACCCGCATGAGGCACATTTACCATGTTCATGACCAGTTGTCGATTAGGAGCTGTTCCTGTGGTAAAGTAGGAAATAGTCCCTCCATTACCAGGATTCAAATCATCCCAGGCAAACGCAATCAGGTTATTGGACCCGGTTGCAGTGGGAACAGGGTCATTGCTCCAGTCTGGATCCGTGGGCGCAACCCCATTGGAAAATTGCATCCAGCCATTGGAACCAATGTAAAAACCGGAATAGGTGTTACAATAAAAGTCAAAATCAAACCCGATGGGCAGAATCCCACTCACCGACTCATCCGTAAGGGTAACCCCTGTCCCCGTTCCCGTAACAGGTGAGTAGGGAATCGAAGTTGCCACATAGGTGCTACAGGGCCCTCCGCTCACATTGGCGTATAACTTAACCGGATCTCCTGCACATAATTGCTGAGCCGAAGAATATGGGGACACCTTCAAATTGCTGTCCACAATGTCCACTTTCACAGAGTCTCTGACCTGGCACCCATTTGGAGCCAAAGCGGTTAAATAATACATGGTACTATTGCCGGGTGAAGCATTGGTGGTAGGCACATTGGTCGCGGCAAGCCCCAGCGGCGGCTGCCAAGTATAGGCGTAGGCTCCTGGAGAAGAAGGGGTTCCTTTTACAATTGCTGTACTGCCATCACAGATGACCGTATCACTGCTCATATTCAGTGCAAAGCCTGGAGCCACGGTTACCGTAACGGTATCCCGTGGCGTACAGGGGAAATTTGACAACACTTCATAGGTGGTGGTCACCAGGGGGGTGGCACTGGGAGAAGCACAGGTGTTACAACTCAAACTGGCATTATCTCCGGAAAGGACTCGCCAGGTAAAGGTATTCCCCCCAACGGCACTAAGGGTCGCGGGCACACTGCCGCTTCCGGTGCAATAGGTAAGATCAGGCCCGGCAGCAGTGCGGTCCCGCACCACCAACGTAATGGCCCGTGCCTGGATACCCTTGATTGGACAGGCATTGTCCTCCATGTTCACCACAAAGGTATGGGAGCCAATATCGGCTAGGCCAGGCGTCCAGGTAAATCGTCCCTGGATGGGAGATCGTCCAGAATCAGGAGTGAAGGTTGCCCCTGCAATACCATTGTTCCATCTCATCCATATGCTATCGGTTGCATTGGCATCTGTACCTGGAACATTGAAACTAATGGTGTTCCCGGCACATACTTCTAGCGTTTGGCCGACCAAAGGGAGACCTCCTGTAACACCTGTTGGATTACCAGCTATCGGGTTGGCGTTGGTACAATTCAGAACGGTTACCTGAATATCTCGAGTCACAGACCCGATCAGAACCCCATTTCGGTATTCACTCACCCGAACTGCCATGATGCCGATTTCTGTAGCAGTTGGGGTAAGGCTAACATCTCCATTGGTAGAATTAATCGAAACAGCAGGAACGGAGGTGATAGGGGTTGTGCCAGAATATCCCGGCCGATAACTCACAGGGCTACTGGGCTGATTTAATGGATCAACCAGTGCGTACACCAATGAATCCCCTTCGGCATCTACCGCTCCATGGTTATACAAGTAAGACTGCCCCCTGCAAATAAATGGGGTGGGGATATTGGTAAAAGTAGGAGAATTGTTGCAGGGAGCCACCACGTTGTTGAGGGTAGTCTCCACGTACAGATAAGTCGAAGAAGGATTGTTGATTGTGGTAATGGTAGCATTACGGTAGCCTTCTTCATAGCCGATCGTCCAATCGGTACACGCCTGAGGCAAGGTCACAACCCCTTGATAGATGAATTCTTCTACTCCGGGCAGCGTACCACCAGGGTTACACTCGGACTGTGACAAAAGGGCGGGACACAGAGGGGAAACTTCTCGGATAGATTGCCGGGTGACGTTGAAAGTTAACGACCGGGCACAGGAAGTAGAATACGCCTGAAGGGCATAAACAGTTTGTGGATAAATCCCCTCGCAGTCCCGGTAAAATGATAATGTGACGCGATATTGGTTGGTGCCAATACACTCATAGGTAATATCTGCCCCCATGGCATGGGACGCATATGACCGTTGAATGAGTAGCCCCAATACCAGCACCACAAGAGCAGGTAAAGCTTTTTTCATAAAAGCTGGTAGTTGGGTAAGGTGATGAAATGTGTTGGAAGAACGTCGTGTTTTCGATGCTCAAAGTAGAGAATCCCATTCACTACTCAAAATATTTAGATGTATAACATTTTATACATTTGCAAAATAAGTGTCTAGAATTTTGAATCAGCCCTGTAGCTTTATTTCCCCAACTTCAGGTAGTTCTATTATCTTTTGTGTTTACGGGAAGCTACAGGTACCTTGTTAGGGCTTAAATCTCTTCTGGCAATATTGAAGTAAGGTAAATTCGGCTCAAAGGATAATTTCAAGTAACAGCATTATTCTAACTAACACTTCCCATCCATGAATAAAATAATCCTACTCTCGACCTGGTTGTTTATCTCGTCATTGCATCCCTCAGCGATTGAACGAAAATTTCCCGACTTTCAGCAAACCACCCTGGACGGTATAGGTATCAATCAGGAAAAATTAAAAGGAAAAGATTCCTTTGTTGCAATTGGTTTTCTTGGATGCGGGGCACATATGTTTTTGCTCAAAGACCTCGAAACCTTCGCAGATTCATTGGATACCACCCACCAGCAGATCGTGGTTTTTTTGGAAAATACGCCCGATCAAGTGGAAGCATTTTTTCAAGAAGAAAAAAATATGTGGTCTGATTTTAGAAAACAATACAAAATTAAGTCCGCCCCCTATCTGATAGTTCCGGATTGTGAAGAAGAAACCTTAGAAACAAAAGATGGAATCACCTATGTTGGAAGACAATGTCGCAAGCTGTCCAAGAAACTGCGGACAAAATCCTCCCCAACATTTTATCACGTAAATGCAGAGGGGAGAATCGTTCAAAGCTCAAAAGGATATTGGGCACTGCTGCCTAAGCAGGAAAGGCTAAAAAAGCTGAATGATTTTCTGGCAGGAATTCCAGGAGGGAGTGCTCCCTAAAACTGAAATATACGAATTCGAGGGGTGGGGCTAGTGAATAAATCCTACTGGAGCCCTTGGCTCCATTCACCAATTCCCTTTTCTCATGGGGTCAGTGATTGTGGAAATTCAACGTGATTTCAACCAATCGCTGGCCAATTCGCCATTTATTGTATTTTTTTGTTGATTACCATTCCATTTTAACCACGCCACCTATGCAAAGATATATGTTGCTCATATTCATCATGAGCGCTCTTACCCATGTAAGTTTTAGCCAGTCCCTCACCGTCACCTCTCCGGACGGAGAACTGGAAACCGTGTTCAGCCTTACTTCCTCCGGAATTCCCACCTATCAGGTTACCTATTCAGGCAAGCCTGTCATTGATCCCTCCGAGCTTGGGTTCAGCTTTCGAGACCAGCTTCCCATGCGCGGAGGATGGGAGATTTTGCGCCACTCCCGTCAGAGTGTTGATGAGACCTATGAACTGCCTTGGGGAGAACAACGAACTGTTCATAGCAACTATCAGGAATTGACGATTTTCCTGCAAGAAATACAATCTCCTAAAAGACTCATGAACCTCAGTTTTCGGGTGTTTAATGATGGCCTTGGCTTTCGGTATGAATTTCCCAGACAAGAAGGCTGGACCGAGGCTGTCATCATGGATGAAAATACCCAGTTTCAGTTAACAGGAGACCACATGTGCTGGTGGATTCCCGGAGATTGGGACATTTATGAGCACCTGTACAAAACCACTAAATTTTCAGAAATTGATGCAATTGCGATGAGGGGCCATCCCAACCTCGCACAGAGCACCATTCCCGAAAATGCGGTGAATACGCCTGTTACCATGAGAACAGATAATGGGCTTTACCTCAGTTTTCATGAGGCCAACCTGACAGATTATGCGGGCATGACCCTGAAGGCAGGGAGAAAGGATTTATTGATGCAGAGTGAATTAGTGGGGTCAAGCCTTCGCGGCTACAAAGCTAAGCGAAGCCTGCCATTCAATACGCCTTGGCGTACCATCCAGATCGCCACACGGGCAGGCGATCTGATTGAATCCAACCTGATCATTAACCTGAACGAACCCAATAAACTGGGAGATGTATCCTGGTTCAAGCCGACCAAGTACACGGGAATTTGGTGGGATATGCACCTGGACCGCAGAACCTGGAGCCTTGCAAGTGGCCGACATGGTGCCACTACTGAATATGCCAAAAAGCTCATTGATTTTTCTGCAGATAACGGCATAAACGCCATGCTGGTGGAAGGTTGGAATACCGGCTGGGAGCGCTGGATTGGCTTTGAAGACCGAGAAGGGGTGTTCGATTTTGTAACTCCCTATGAAGACTACGACTTGGAAGAAGTAGTGCGATATGGAAAATCAAAAGGGGTTGATTTGATTATGCATCACGAAACCTCAGCAGCACCACGTACTTACACCCAACAACTGGATACGGCTTACAAATTAATGGACCGACTGGGTATTCGTGCAGTCAAAACCGGTTATGTCGGAAAGATTATTCCAGCTGGTGAGTACCACCATGGCCAATGGATGGTCAATCACTATCGCCAGGTGCTCGAGACCGCAGCGAAGTACAACATCGCCATTAATGCACACGAACCCATTAAGGGAACAGGCATTCGTAGAACGTATCCCAATGCCATCTCACGGGAAGGACTGCGTGGCCAGGAATTCAACGCCTGGGCTTCAGACGGTGGTAACCCCGCCGAGCACCTGAGCATTGTGGCATTCACTCGAATGCTAGCAGGACCGATTGACTATACCCCTGGGATTTTTAACATCAAATTAACTCCTTACAAGGATAATAATCAGGTAAACACCACCCTGGCTCAACAACTGGCCTTGTATGTGGTCATTTACAGCCCTATCCAGATGGCTCCAGACCTGATGGAACATTATGAAGGACAAGCAGGCATGCAGTTTATTCGTGACGTGGGGGTAGATTGGGAACAAAGTAAGGTCCTCAATGGAGAACCGGGAGACTTCGTGACCATTGCCCGCGAGGAGAAAGAAACGGGGAATTGGTTTATTGGGAGCATTACCGATGAAAACTCAAGAGAAGTGGTAGTGAACCTGGATTTTCTCGAAGAAGGGGTAAAGTACCAGGCGGTTATTTATCAGGATGGGCCAGATGCCCATTGGGACAAAAACCCCACCTCCCTGAAAGTTAGCAAAGCGAAGGTTAAAAAGGGAAGCATACTCACCTTGCCGCTTGCACCAGGGGGAGGGGCTGCAATCAGCCTGATGCCTAAGAAATAAGGTATATTGAGAGCGAAATAGTCGCTGTCATGTCGCTTGAATACATCGCTGATGCTTTACGGACCTCTCAACTCTGTTTAAGGTGACAAAACAGGCGTTTAGCCCATAAGCAGACTCACGTCTTTCCATTCCATCAGCTCTGTCACTTCGAGTAAGTATACCGCTGGGGCGCTACTGTTGTGGAAATGACAAGGAGGGAGCAGTGCAGTAAGAGAAGGTTTTTATCTTTTGTGCTGATTTCTGGACTTGTATTTTGGA
>JBCDIQ010000203.1:0-10288 GCA_039024295.1 Bacteroidota bacterium
CAAGGACGTGCGGTTCAGGAAACCTCTCAGCAAGCAACTGCTGGCGCGCAAACCGTGCGCATGAACACCGCCAATCTAGCCACTGGGCAGTATGTCCTGCGCATCCAGACAGGTGATGCTATGTGGAGCGGGAAGGTGGTGAAGAGATAAAATCCTGGTTATCAGTTGTCGGTGTCCAGTTTTTCCCGCTTCGCGGGATTTCGCTTCGCTCAACAGTTTTCGGTGTTCAGTTTTCAGAATTTGAACCTTGGTTCCCATCATTATTAGCGAGGGCGTTTCTGACCCTTCGCTATTGTTTTACACGTCACGTGCTACGGGTTCTAACCCTTTCAGTTTTTGAATGGTAGCCTTAGGGTCATCGGCACCAAACACAAAGCTTCCAGCAACCAGCACATCTGCTCCTGCTTGCAAGAGTGCTGGAGCGTTATCCGACTTTACGCCGCCATCAATTTGAATTCGGGTGGAAGTCCCTTTTTCCTGGATCATCTGCCGTAACCGACGGACACGGTCATAGGTGTAAGGAATAAACTTTTGTCCGCCATACCCAGGGTTCACGGACATGATACAGACCACATCCAATAGGGGCAGCACCTCCCACAGGGTTTCCAAAGGGGTAGCAGGATTAATGGCTGCACCGGCTTTCATGCCCAGTTCGCGAATTGCATTCAGGGTTCGATCCAAATGGGTGCAGGCCTCTACGTGTACGCTTAAGGACCAGGTTCCCACTTCTGCAAATGCCTCCAGGTATCTGTCCGGCTCCACAATCATGGCATGTACATCCAGCGGTTTGGTCGCAGCTGCGTTGACCGCCTTTAGGATTGGAAATCCAAAAGAGATGTTTGGAACAAACTTGCCATCCATGACATCACAGTGAATCCAATCTGCATCGGAATCATTGAGTAAATCAATGGCAGCTCCTAAATGAGCAAAATCCGCAGCTAAAATCGAAGGGGCAATGAGGTGAGACATAATCAATCAAGAATATGCCTGCAAAATTACTGGAAGTTTTTGGTTATTCCTTCTCTTAAGAAGTTGCCTATCCTCCCAAGACCGATTTGTCTGTGGCTTCTTCGACTTCCACCCCTTCATTGGAGACCGGTTCTTCTCCATTGATGAATAAATCTATGGCCTCACCAGGTTGCAGGGAGTCTCCTAAAATGGGCGGAGGGCTCTGGCGGTATACACGCCCTTCGGAACCAGGGGCCCCTCCCCCGGGACGGTAATAGGCCACGCCAACCAGGTCCAGCTTACGCAGTTCATCCAACGCTTCTCCATAGGTTAGGCCCATGAGATTAGGAATTTGCAGGCGGGTAGTACGTTTTCCTTCACTCACAATCAGATCGATACCGATCCCTTGTGGTAATTCTTTCCCCGTACGGATACGCTTGCCTTTATAGCTCATTTCCAGCACCGTATTCTTATCAGTGAAATCAGGGCGAGTAATCACCTGGCCTACCTTCAGCTTCCAGCTCTCTAATTTTGTTTTGGCCTGATATAATGAAAGGTTCTCCACATTGGGAAGGCGTACCATCGGAGGGGTCCGTTTCTGGATGGTCAGGAATACCTTCCGATCAGGCTTCACCCGGCTCATGGGAACAGGGTACTGTGAAACGACCGTCATTGGAGGGAGGTTCTCCTGGTAAACAGAGTCTCGCTGCTCAGCACGTAAGCCTGCTGACTCCAGTTCAGAGATGGCTTGCTCTACCGGCAATTTATTTACATCAGGCACCAACACACTCTCTCCATGTCGTGTGTACATGGGTAAAAACACAAAAAACACCAGTAAATATCCGATGACGCCCAAAGCCAACAGGCCCAAAAGCGTAAACAAAAATTCTCGGCTAATAAAGTATCGCAACATGGTGATAGAGATGTGTTTTCAGATTTTATCGGAGAACTGGCAAGCTTGTCTAATTAACGTTAGCTGGTAATTTACACAATTACGTTGACTTGACTTTCATGTTACATCCTATCAGGCACGGAAATCCCCAACAGGGTCATTGCTGCCTGGATTACACGGCCGGCAAAAGAGGAAAGGGCCAGTCGCTGAGAACTCGTCCCTGGCATATCAGATTGAATCACCTTGCAGCTTCGATGAAACCGATTGTAATCTTTCGCCAGTTCATATACATAGTTCGCGATGAGTGCAGGGCTGTAATTGTCAGCTGCATCCTTCAAAACATTGGGGTATTGAAAAATGCGTTGAAGCAAGGCCCGCTCCGTCTCATGCAAGCTTTCCTCTGCCTGCGTATCAATGGTAAAAGGAGCAATGTCGCCTGCCTTTCTTTCAATGCCCCGCATACGCGCGTAGGAGTACTGTACAAAGGGACCTGTATGTCCTTTCAAATCCAGAGATTCTTCCGGATCGAAGACCATGCCTTTCTTGGGGTCTACCTTCAGCAAAAAGAATTTAATCGCCCCCAGTGCAAGCGTATCATATAATTTTTCCAGCTCCGCTTCTTCCAGTCCTTCAATTTTTCCGAGTTCGCTCGTTGCAACTTCAACTGCAGATCGCACTTCTTCCACCAAGTCATCAGCCTCCACAACGGTGCCTTCGCGGGACTTCATTCTCCCATCTGGCAACTCAACGATTCCGTAAGAAAGGTGAAACAAGTTGCTTGCGTAGGATTTCCCCAACATCTTGAGCACTTCAAACAGTACTTTGAAGTGATGGTTCTGCTCATTGCCGACCACATAAATTGATCGTTGCAGTTCAAAATCCTTTTCTTTGTGCTCGGCTGTTGCCAGGTCTTGGGTGATGTACAAACTGGTACCGTTAGACCGGAGTAAGAGCTTGTCATCCATGCCGGCAGCCTCTAAATTCACCCATACAGAACCGTCCTCTTTTTGATAAAAATGGCCAGCCTTTAAGCCATCCTCTACAATATCTTTTCCTTCCTTATACAGGTCTGACTCGTAGTAATACTTCTCAAACCGGATTCCAAGCCGTTCAAAAGTTTTACGGTGCGCCTCGTATACATACGCATTCATCTTTTGCCAGAGCCGTCTCACTTCTTCGTCCTCATTTTCCCACTTAACCAGCATTTCATTTATTCCGGTGGTGGTGGGGACGCTCTTTTCCGCAACTTCTTCTGTCGCACCGGTAGCCATCATTTGCTCTACTTCCTTTCGGTGCATTTGGGCATACTCCACATAGTAGTCTCCCACGAACACATCGCCTTTTTTACCAGTCGACTCAGGGGTGTCCTGCCTGTTTTGCTGTTCCCAAGCATACATCGACTTACAAATAGCTGTTCCCCGGTCGTTGTATAAGCAAACCGGATGGGTTTCATAGCCATTGGCTTTCAATATCTCGGTCAGGGAATAGCCTAAGAAAATATTGCGCAGATGTCCCAAATGGAGGGGTTTGTTGGTATTTGGAGAGCAATACTCAACCACTGCCGTGGTGCCTGCACCTTCCGTTCGGAACAACACCTCATCACTTTTCTGGTAGCGCGCCAAAAATTCTCGCCAAAAATTGTCCTCCAGGGTCAGGTTCAGAAAACCTTTGACAACATTAAAATCGCAAACATGAGGATGGCTCTCTTTCAGTGCCTTTCCTATAGCTTCTGCAACTTCAGGAGGCTTACCAAGTCTGTATCTGGAAAGGGGAAACACCACCAGGGTGAAATCTCCTTCAAAATCTTTGCGGGTTTCCTGTACAGGGATACCCCCAGGGGGTACCTCCTGTCCATATAGCTCCTGGATTGCTGCGGAGGCAGCCGTTTGCAAATTGTGTGTGATGTCCAGCATGGCAGGCAAAAATAAGAAACTAGGACTTCATTTCAGCTTTTTTTGAAGATATAAAAACATTTATATATGATTTGAGTTATATGTCTGGTAACATGACGCAATTCATCATTGTGTAACACGCAGTAGCATTCCCCAGCTACTGCGTCTTTTTTTTGCTCCAACCCGAAAAAAGGCGTTTCCACCAAGGCATTTGGACCTTTCTTTCCGGTGTATCCAGTTGCTGAGATTCGTCGAACTGTTTCCTAAGTTCCAGTAAACGAGCAGCGGAAGGAGGTTCCTTAAGGTGACGTAATTCCTTCTTCAGGAAGTTCAAAAGCTGATAAGGCCTCACATGCCGATACACTTCATTCGTCAGCAGGCTGTGATCCCCTATCCTAGGCAGGCTCCTTTCCAACTCCTGCTTGATTCGGGTATAGGAAAGTGGCGGAAGTCGCATTTCCTGGTAGCCTTTTAGGTTAAGTGCTGACCGATTAGCAAAACCTTCGGTAAAAAAAGCTACACGCGCATTGTTGGCTTTCCGAATCATCTGGTAGAAATCGGAATCTACCGCTTGTTGTTCCACCAACCTTTCTATGGCTTGGACAGGATCGGAAATTAGCAACCAGCTTTTGGAAGGCAGTTGTTTCAATGCATCCTCAATAGAAGGTTGCTCCTCCATTTTCAACTGCTCACAAATTAGTTCGAGTAGAGCTTTGTGGCTACCTACTGGTTCCATCCGCAACTGAAATACTTCCTGCTCTTCTTCTGAAAGCAGGGCAAGGTCTTCCAGCAACCGTTGGCCTCCTTGTCCCTCTGTCCCAATTAGCAGAACTGAGCGCCCTGTTCGCAACCGCTGCGCGATTTTTTCGGTGAAAGCTGGACGAAGTAAGTGGGTTTGGGGGGACATGTGAGTAGTTTTCGGTTTACAGTGCTCGGTTTACAGTTTTTACCGGTGATCGGGGCTTAATCGTTTTCTGTTGGTTAGGTGCCAATGTACCTCCATGAGCGGAAGACAATTTCTGCGTCCAGCTCCCAGGAGTAGGTTTTGGCGTAGAACTCGTCAAGCGGTGCTGCATTGAGTTGCTGACCATTATCACTGCCCAGTCGGTTTCGCATGGTTAATAGTCCGGGTTTTAATGGTGGGAGTCCAGCTGGATTGGCTTCTATATAGCCTACCAAATGACGTTGCCCAAAAAGAGCTTGTAACATGCATTCGAAGGCTTTGCCGGGACGTTTGTATCGATAAAAAAGGAGGGGAAAACTTAATAGCAGCCCCAGGCCGCTTATCCAATCAAACACCTTCTTTTGTGTTCGCCTTCTGAAGGTTGCCAAGGCGTAACTTTTCCTTTTTTGATGAACAGGCGCATACACCTCCTGAGAGCCAATGACAAAGTTGGCACCGGGTGGCCTAATTTTCATCTCTACGCCGGTAGGTGCTAGTTCTTCTATTGTTCGAATAATGGTAGAATTTCCCAAGGAATCGGCATCAAATACAATTTCCGAAGCTCGATAATGGGTAATTACAACTTCACTTTGACCCAATGTTCCCAACCAGGGATCTGGTCCACCGGGAGCTTTAGGACAAATGACTCCCACTATTTCTGCAGAAAAGCCCACCTCATTCCTTAACATTTTGGCCAACCTTAACACGCCGTTTTCATCTCCCGCCAGAATCACACGCTTATGCCGAGCTTCGGTAAAAAAGAAATTTCCCTTCTCTTTCAAATGCACAAGCCCCCGGGTACTGATGGCCATGATGAGGGTAAAAATGGAGGAAAGCCCCACGATGGCGCGGGAGAAGTTGATTTCAGGTACCACGTAGCTAACCGTCGCAATGGCCACAAAGCCCCAAAAAGTAGCCATAATGAGGGGCGGAATGCGAAAAGGACGTCTATACCCACCCGCCAAGCCCAGTAACCCCACAAATACCAGGGTATAAACCGGGGCGGCAACCTGGTCAAAGGACTCAGGGTAGCTTCCCCCTTCAATATATCGGACATAATGCTCCCAGTAGGCCTTTATTCCCTGAATGATTGCATAAATGAGGCCTGCCTCGATCATGGGAAAGCCTAATTTTTTCACGCCCCGCCGAAGCACTGCCAGGAAAGCCCTGAGGTACACGGCCAGTTTGATGAAGAAGATGAATAGCTGCTGGTTCCTGCCTCCAAAGTGCTTCTTCGCAAAAATGATCATCGCCTGATAAAAAACCTTCACATAGTTCAGGCTTCCTTTCTTGGTGCTTTCTCCTTTGTAGTGAATGATGCGGGTATCTGCAAGGTAATGGTTGTGCCAGCCCGCCTGGATTACCCTGTATGACTGGTCGATATCTTCTCCGTACATGAAAAAGGTCTCATCTAGTCCACCAATTTTATCTACTACTTTTTTTCGCATCCACATGAATGCCCCTGAAAGAATTTCAATGGGATGATTCTCGTCCTTATCCAGGTAGGTCAGGTGGTACTGCCCAAAGGCTTTATTTTGGGGGAATAGAGCTGCAAGTCCAAAAATTTTGTAAAAAGATACTAGGGGTGTAGGCAGTGCCCGCTTGGATTCCGGTAAAAAGACTCCTTGCCCATCTAACATCTTTACGCCCAGTGCACCTGCAGATGGATTTGCCTCCATGAATTTCAGGCAAGTGGAAAAGGTGGTTTCCTCCACAACAGTATCTGGGTTCAAAAGCAGAATATGCGCTCCTTTTGCAATGGCAATTCCTTGGTTATTTGCCTTAGAAAACCCCGGATTGTCGTGATTCTCGATAAAGATGACGGTTTCCCCAAATTTACTGCGGATCATCTCCTGACTGCCATCAGAAGAGTTGTTGTCCACCACAATGACCTCTCCATCGATGCCTTCCAGTGCCCGCTTCACGGAGATGATACATTGCTCCAAAAAGTAACGGACGTTGTAGTTGACAATGATGATGGAAAGCTGCATGAAATTGGGAGGGCTGATCTAGATAAGAGGAAATCAGTCAACACTTACGAACAAGATCATAGCGTAATTACTCCTCACTGGCAATGGTGAGCTGAGTCCGGTTAAGAATGGAACGGGCCAGGGTAACTTCATCCGTATACTCGAGGTCCGCTCCAACGGGAATGCCCCGGGCGATGCTGGAAATTTTTATTCCCATTGGGGTAATTTTCTTAGAAAGGTAAAAGGTGGTGGTGTCACCTTCGATATTTGCGCTAAAGGCAAAGATGAGTTCTTTGACCTTGCCCTCGCGGAGCCTCGTAAGGAGGGATTCGATGTTTAGTTGAGAAGGCCCTACTCCTTGCAGGGGATTGATAAGTCCCCCCAATACATGGTATCGTCCGGAGAACTGAGCCGTACTTTCTATCGCGATGACATCCTTTGTGTCTTCCACTACGCATATGACTTCGTCACTGCGCCGTGGGTTGCTACAAATTTGGCAAATCTCCTCATCGGAAATGTTGTGGCAAACTTTGCAGTACTTCACATCTTTCCTTAGGCTGATAATGGAGCTGCCCAGACTTTCCGCTTCCTCTTCTGAGCGTTTAAGGATGTGCAAGGCCAAGCGAAGGGCAGTCTTTTTACCCACACCTGGCAGGCTTGCCAATTCCTCTACGGCTTTTTGTATGGCTTTAGATGGATATTCCATATATTAATGGTGCAGCGGAAAAACTTGCTTACCTGCTACCAACTGCGCTGCACACCCTTAGTAGTAATTATGAACGGAATTGTACCAACAATCCTTCTTCAAAATTAATAAAAACCCTGACTTTCTCCTATGAGCCAATCTTACATCAGCCTGGGTCAAGCAATTGAGCAGTTCCTGGAAGCCCACGGCCTTAAGGACGAAACAGAAGTTCAGAAGGTCATTCTGGAATGGGGAGAATACATGGGCGCACCCATTGCCGCGAATACCGAAAAAATCTGGTACAGAGATGGGACACTATTTGTGAAAATGCGAAGCCCGATCTGGAAGAACGAACTACTTATGGCGCGGGTTAAGATTCAGCAAATGATCAATCAACGAGTTGGTAGGGAATTGGTACGGGAGGTAAAAGTACTGTAACACACATCTATGATCACCATCATCTCCTAAAAGATGTTGCTTATGGAGAGGTTCGCCTTACAAACCTAATCTAACCCCCAGCTTGTATCACTAAAACCATTCGAGTAACCTGGATCGAAATCAGATGACCCCGGATGTATACATCAGGTTCCAGGCTGAAAATCGCCCTGCAATACGCGGTAGTAATTTACCGCTCGGTCTGTAAGGGAGCTGAACACCTTCTCCAGGTTTTGTCGAGAAGTATCTGTTATAAAAACCTGTCCTTTGACCCGATCGGTAAGTATCCCGGCAATCTCTCCCAGGCGAAATTCATCCAGTTTATCAAACAGGTCATCCAACAGCAATATGGGGGCAAGCTGTTTGTGCTGTTCCAGCAATTGGTACTGGGCGAGTTTCAATGCAATCACAAACGTCTTTTGCTGGCCCTGAGAGCCATAATTTCGAACGGAGGTACCATCAATCTGAAACACGAGGTCATCCCGATGAGTGCCCACCCCAGTGTAACAATTTGCCAGGTCGCGTGCCTCCCAGGTCGCGTACACCTCCTGCCAACCAGCTTCCGTATTGACTTCTAGTTGAGACCTGTAGCGGATACTGGGTTGTTCTTTTTCTGATACAATTTGGTGGAAGTAGGTCTCAAAGATGGGGAAGAAGGCTTCCAAGAAAGTGTTTCGCTCTTCAGAAATGGCCCTGCCATGGGGAAGCATCTGCTCATTCCACAATTGGAGCTGCTCTCGGTCGAAGTACCGCTGCTCGGCGAACAGCTTGAGTTGGGCGTTTCGCCTCAGGAGTAATTTATCGTACTGGATCAAATGGTGCAGGTAGGCTGGGCTGTACTGAGAGATGAGCATGTCCATGAACCTACGTCTGCCCGCAGAAGGGCCATTGATGAGTTCGGTGTCATCTGGCATAATCGCTACCAGGGGAATACGCCCAATGTGATCGCTCATCTTAGCGGCAGGAACCCGATTGATAAACAGTTTTTTTCCTTTTGATTTCAGAAAATTGCATTGAACAAGTGCTTTCTCTTCTCCCTCTTGCAAGTTTCCCTCTAGCAGAAAAAAGTCTTCCCCATCTTTCAAGGCCTGCTTATCCTGATGAGAACGAATCCCACGGGTAAAAGCCAAATAATGCAAAGCTTCCAACACATTGGTTTTTCCAGAACCGTTGGGACCTGTGATGCAGTTGATCCCAGCGCAAAAGTCTGCCTGTAAATGAGGATAATTGCGGAAATGGGTCAGTTGCAGGGAGGTAAAGAACAAATCAATCGGGGTTTTATTTTGGAAATGCCGTCATTATATCGAACTTGCTAAAGCATTCTTCAACTATCTAGCAACAGACAAAACTAACAAACCTATGTCAGACGCTAAGGTACAAACTGACACCAACATTTACAGCAAAGAGCAGGCATTGAAGTGGTACGAAGAAATGCTGCTAATTAGGCGATTTGAGGAGAAGTCCAGTCAGCTGTACATGCAACAGAAAATTCGTGGATTTTGTCACCTCTATATCGGTCAGGAGGCCGTGGCGGTAGGGCTGGAAACAGCTATCCGCCCAGATGATGTGGTCATCACTGCTTACCGGGATCACGGCAATGGTCTGGCTCGTGGCATGACCCCCAATGAGTGTATGGCCGAGCTAT
This sequence comes from Bacteroidota bacterium, assembly GCA_039024295.1. Taxonomy (GTDB): domain Bacteria; phylum Bacteroidota; class Bacteroidia; order J057; family J057; genus JBCDIQ01. The sequence continues at coordinate 9,411 of JBCDIQ010000203.1, forward strand.
ATGGCAAGGCTACCGGTAGCTCAAAAGGCAAAGGAGGCTCCATGCACTTCTTCTCGAAAGAAAAGAACTTTGCTGGCGGCCATGGCATTGTTGGAGGACAGATTCCCCTTGGTGCAGGGATTGCCTTTGCCCATAAATACAATGAGACAGACCGCATTTGTGTATGCCTGATGGGTGATGGTGCAGTTCGCCAAGGTGCCCTTCATGAGGCATTCAATATTGCCATGACCTGGAAGTTGCCTGTTCTGTACATTGTAGAGAACAACAACTACGCGATGGGAACTTCTGTTGAGCGGACCTCTAATGTGACAGACCTGTACAAAATTGCTCATGGATATGAGATGCCTTCCAAGCCCGTCAATGGCATGGATGTAATTGATTTCTATGAAGGTATCAAAGATGCGGTAGACCATGTGCGTTCAGGCAAAGGGCCTTTCTTCATTGAGGCTAAGACCTACCGTTACCGCGGGCACTCCATGTCTGACCCTGCGAAATACCGTACCCGCGAAGAATTGAACAAGTATAAAGGACTCGATCCAATTGCTGACATGAAGCTGTACATCGCTGAACATGAAATGGCTACCGAGGAGGAGCTTAAAGCAATGGATAAGCGAATCAAAAAGGTGGTTGAGGAGTCTGTAGAATTCGCAGAAAATTCGCCATTTCCTGATCCATCAGAGCTGTACGAGGACGTCTACGTAGACGATTATCCATTCATTACAGAATAGTGATAACATACCGGCAGGAAACGACCCACAGGTAATTTGCCGGACTTAGCATACATGAAACCCGGTAGCTTTTTTTGCTATCGGTTTTTTTATTTCAGAATCTGTAAGATCGCTATCATTGTCCGCATTTTCTAGCTGATATAATTCGCC
>JBCDIQ010000204.1:0-10214 GCA_039024295.1 Bacteroidota bacterium
AACAAAGCCTCTCCCCCTTCTCACCAAGTTCTGGCTAATGGGCGAGCAAGGCAGTGGGAGAACCAGAACTGGTCCCCGAAATTTAAACAATCCTCCTAACGGCTAAAGCTCTAAGACGCCAGAGGAAAAACTACAGGCCATGATGGAACAAAATCCAGCATTGGAAGCGCTTAACGAAACATTCAACCTAAGAATAATCTACTGATAAAAGATTCACAAAAAGATAACTTTCAACCCTTGACTTTTAGGACACAAAGTGATTTATTTGTGATAATCTATCAGTAGTATATTTTGGTTATTCAATTTAACTGATAGATTAAAATGTAAACATCCCAAATATTCGGGATAACTTCACACCACATTTTTTTCGACCAATCCTAAAATCCCGTGCTATGGCAAACGAAAACACTCCTGCTGTCGATCAACTGGAACGCCTGGAGAAAAGCCTCTTTCAGCTCAGCGATGTGATCCACAAGCATCAGGAAATTGTTCAAAGACGCTTTAAGGTATCCGCCATTGAAATTGACATCCTTCGTCTGCTGAATGAAGAAGGAGACAAAAAAATGAAGGACATCGGACAGAAGGTTCGTGTAAAGTTGAGTAACCTTACCAACATCGTAGACCGATTGGAGAACCTCAAGCTGGTTAAGCGAGTGAACTCAAAAACCGATCGCCGATCCATTTTTGTTCACCTCACCACAAAAGGGAAAAAGCTCTTGAGTGATTATGGAGACTTCCTCCGCGAATTATCAGAGCGTATGCGTAGTTCTGTACAAGATGAGCAATTCGGTGCTCTCGTTGAAGGGCTAGAGAAAATTTCTCAAGTAAACATCCCTGGAGATTGATTCTCCTTCCCCCTTGCTATTTGTTTTCTTGGAAAAAATAAAATGCGTCCCACGAGGGCCGCATTTTTTTATGGCTGATCCACACGAAAAAGGTATTGACCGGAGGCACGTCCCATTTTCCAGGTAATCACATACATTCCGCTACTCAGCTCGGGCAGCGAAATTATTTTCCTGCAAGGATTCAATTTCCATTGGCTAATTGACTTCCCGGATACATCCGTCAGGTCAACAATTAGTTCGCTCTGCCTTAGCTCTTTGCATCCTTGCACAACTTGGATTGTGCGATGTTGTGTGTCATGAAAAAACTTCAGTTCTGGGAGGAAGGAAGAGGAGGTAGTTGTCAGTGGTAAGGACCCATTATAGGTTAGCTTCAGCAAGTGGTCGCTTACTCGCTGGCTTGCTTCCATTCCCCCAATCAGAAAATGAGTTCTTTGATCTGTTCGGGCAACTCCTCGTAAATCCATCGGAAGCGGTATGCCCCTCATTTCATTATAGCCTTTCGAAGGAATATGATATAATAAAGACCTCTTCAAAGGCTCAACCCCTCCGCTCCCGTTGTAAGCAATGCCATTATAGTTGTAAGTGACGCCTGATCCTCCTAGCCAGAAAATAAAATCGCCGATGTGGGTGACGGCCATCCGATAGCCCACCAGGTTGGCACTTAGGACAGTGTCTTTCCATTGAACTTGGGTGGGATCGGCAGGATTTATGTTGCCAATTCTCAGTTGATTTTGGATAGGGAAATTAGCTCCCATGGCAGCACCTCCAAAGTAATAAATCACATCTCCCACTATGACACCTGATGCTCCAAAAGAAGCAAAGCGGGTATTATCCGGAACGGGCGTCCCAACTTGCCATCTATCGTTGGCAGGATCATAAATTTGAACGTCTGGAACATTTTCCCGATCACTCCACCCGGTGATGACAAAGATGAGGCTGTCACGCCAAACTGCCTGAACCTGGTCATCAATCGGAACGGGAATGGGTGCCCCATCTGACAGGAAGCGGTTTTGCTGGGTATTGAACCGGTGGACCTTATTAGAAGACCTTTCATTCCCATCGGCAAACACATGATACCCTCCAATCAGGTAAATGATGTCTCCAATCCGGGAAGCAGCGGCTGCTATTTTCCCCAAGGTATCCGGCACTGGAGGCAGCGGTTCCCATTGCTGTTTTCCGGTATGAAACCTCCAGGAACGCTGGTGAATACCAGAAAATAGCTTGGTGCTGTCCAGTCCTCCAAAACTGTAGACCATAGGAACTCCATTCTCAAATCCTTCTGAGACTGCCTGATTGGTGACGGGCTCAGGTAGAGCTGGCAAGGTATCAATTGTCCATGTCTGGGCCCATGAAACTGAGAGGGATAGGGATAATATCAGGGCATAAAGAAACCGTGAGCACATATTTTTTACAGCAACATAAGAAATTTTCAGTTACCTGTAGCCGAGCAGAAACATAGAAGGGAAACACATCATTTTTCACATCAAACCCTAATAGCCATGAGTTTTTTGTTTAGGGGTAAACTATGCGGTCGTTTATGCAACGACTGCGAGGAACCCATTTTTCCAGGTGTAGTAAAGTTATACCGCATTGATCCCGATGAACTAAAGCAAGTACATGCCCAGGTAGCTGCTGCTGTCAAGGAAACGGCAGGTCTACTCACTGACAAAGAGGTGGCAGCACGTGAGAAGCGTTTGTTGGGACAGGCCAAAACAGATGCAGAAGGAAAATTCAGCCTTCAACTTGAACCTGACAGCGGGTATAATGGAGAACCGGTGGAGGTGCATTTATACCTGCCCGAGGCTCCCAACCAACCCTCTGGCCGCTCACGGCCTACTCCACGCCAATTTATCGTTACCGTTTGGCAACCTCGCTGGCGACAAAACGACAATGATTTTCTCACCTACTGGGAGTATTGTTTCCCATCAAGGCTGTGGTGTGCTATACGCGCTTTATTCGACGCATGGGTGATTTGTGGCAAGGTTGTTAACACCAATAATCAACCCTTGCCAGGCATTACCGTTCGCGCAATGGACAGCGACTGGATCACTGACGACTTCCTGGGAGAGGCCGTAACAGATTCACAAGGAAACTTCCGAATTGATTACCATCGGGACGATTTTCGACAGACATTCCTCTCACCTGTCTTCAATACGGAAACTCCCTGGCCTCCATTTTTCAACAGTGGACCTGACGCATACTTTGGGTTCTTCTTCGGGGGAACAGAATTGTTTTTTGAGGACTCCAGTGTGGGCAGAACTTCAGGCCGGGAGAACATTGGCCCCTGCTTTTGTGTTACGCTTAGGCTGCCGGATATCGAGATTCCACCCCCGGAGAACCCTCCCGCAGCTTTCAATTATATAGGAAAATTGATGAACATCCACCGGGTTACCAACATCAATCCAGCAGATGGGCGAACTGTAGGGCTGGGAGGGCTGGACAACCACGCCTTCTATGGCAGCATGTTTTTGAGGGGATTTCTGGAGCAGCAGCTCAATGGCCAACCGATGGAATACAAGTTTGAGTTCCGGGAATACGCTGACCCTGCTAATTTGGCGAGTGCGGTAGGCCCCTGGCAGCCTATTACCAAAGCGATGATGGGCAACTGCGTAGTCGGGGAAACCTGGCAATTGGTTACCGACCCCACCGATCCTGATTTCCCAATTCGGATTACGGGTAGGTATGCCATTAATCCGGCACCAGGGGAAATAGAGGTGCAATTTGCCGGAGATTGGGCGCAAGTACCCCAGGTTTCCAACCTGCATTTTACCGGTGAACAGATTCGGTTGAACAGCAATAACCTCGATGCGCGCACCTTTGACATGAGTGGCCTCATCCCGGGCAATAGCACCAGCAGTGTGCCTGCTTTAAGTGGCGGCTTACCAGCCAATCGATTCTTTGCCCTTCGAATGTGGAAGCGAGAGTTGGGGAACGCAGCTACGGAGGTACTTGCAGGTACTTCGCGTCCACTAGCGATTTGTAACCTTACGTATGCCGATACCCCTCAAAATGGAAGTTGGCTCCCCACCACTTCGAGTGAACCGGGGGTAGCTTGCCTGGATTTGGTTCATCTGGCCACTGGCGGTGGCTGCGCCACCTTAGGTTCCAGCCTGGAAGTCCGATACGCAGCTGCCAACCCAAACCTGGGAAACGTAACCCTGAGCATGACTGGTCCTGGAGGTCCTCATGCATTTTCAGCAGTTACCGTTCCAACCCCAGGTGAGGAAGCATATGGAACAGCGACTTATACCGGTAATGTTGCTGCACTTCCTGATTGTGCATACCTCGTCCGGGTACATGCAGAGATGCGTCTGGTAAATGGCGAATCGAAGATGAGTAATCGGTGGGACGAAGTAGCTTTCTGTAAATAGGTTTCAGTGATCAGTTTCCTGTTTTCAGACTTGTTTAATAAGGAACTGGGATAATTTTAGCCTTTGGAAGCCGAGGCCGAATCCGAGAGGAGGCGGTCTCTGGCTTTTTATGTCCCCTTTTTTAAGATTTACTTTCAAGTTCCTGAATAGCCAACCACGCCATCAGTCCCGTAGAAATCCCAAGTGCATTTTCGTCAATATCAAATCTGGGCGTATGAAGCCCATGGGTAATGCCTCGTGCTTCATTCCGGGTGCCTAATCGATAAAAACAACCAGGAATCTCATGGGTGTACCACGCAAAATCTTCTGCGGCCATCCACAAATCCAGGTCAATTACATGCTCTTCGCCCATGTACTCCACCAGTTGATCTCGGGTTCTGGCAGTGAGGACTTCGTCATTGAACAGGACAGGATACCCTTTCCGAATTTCAAAATCTACGGATCCTCCTAAAGCTGTGGCCGTCTGCTCAGCAATAGCCAGCATTCGCTTGTGCGCCTCTGCCCGCCATTCTTCATTCATGGTGCGAAGGGTACCTTCGATGTACACTTCATCTGGGATGATGTTGGTGGCACCGTCTGCCTCAATTTTTCCAAAAGACAAAATGGTGGGGATTCTGGGGTCCGAACGACTCACCACCTGCTGCATGGTTACCAGCATCTGGGCGGTGATCATTACTGGGTCAATAAAGGTCGCCGGATGAGCTGCGTGCCCTCCTTTGCCTTTTACCCTGAGGTATAGTTCATCAGCAGAGGCCATGTACATCCCGCTTCTGATGCCAATTTTTCCACAGTCCAGATACGGTTGAACGTGCTGTCCGATAATCGCATCCACATTGGGGTTTTTCAGTACCCCATCCCGAATCATCAGGGATGCACCTCCCGGAACGCGCTCTTCTGCTGGCTGAAACACCAATTTTATGGTCCCGGCAAAATGTTCTTTTACCTGGGTAAGAATCCTGGCGGTTCCCAAAAGAGAGGAAGTGTGTACGTCATGGCCACAGGCATGCATTACCCCGGGGTTCTGAGACTTGTAAGGTACGTCATTGGCCTCTTGGATGGGCAGGGCATCCATGTCTGCACGAAGGGCTAATACCTTTTCTGAATTTCCCTTTTCCCCTTTGATTAGGGCTGAAAGCCCTGTATCTGCCAGTCCGGTTTGCACCTCCAAGTCCATTTCCTCTAGTTTTGCTTTTACAAAAGCCGAAGTTTGGTGTTCGTGGAAAGAAAGTTCAGGATGGGCATGAATGTAGCGTCGGGTGTCAATCGTTTGGGCTTGAATGTCAGATGCGAGGGATTTTATTTGGTTCAGCAAGCTCATAAGGACAATTTTCGAAAGATAATGTTCAGAATTGGTTTATATTCACGCATACATAATCAGCAGAAATCAGCCCGAAAGATACTTTACGCGTTCCATAGAAAGGGGATTTTTTCAGATAATTAGGCAAAATTTCTACTTTTGCAAAAACCCAAAGTACCCATATGAAGCAATTTTTCTCCCTCTCTGTAACTGGTGCGATGATGTGTATGCTGTTTTTTGCTGCTGCATGTACCGGACTGGAAGATGGACCCGCCATCAGCTTTACCAAGGCTGAAGAAAAAATAGCCGGCACCTGGTTCATCGAAGAAGCAGTACTCAACAATGTGGAGGTCACCGAAGCATTTACCGGGGATATTCTCACCTTTGATGAAGAAGGTGTATTTAGCAGGTTAGATGCAAGTAGAGTGGTAAGCTTCCCACCCTTTTTCGTTATCGATACAGTTGAATCGATTGGCAGGGGGGACTGGGATTTTTTAGAGAACAAGCGAAACATTGAACTTTTCTACACCTACCTGTACCGGGATGAAATCGATACTACCATATTGTTTCGGGAAGAGGTGTACGAACAATGGGAGATAACCCGCCTTACAGAAGATGAATTCTGGGTAAAAAATGACTCAGTGAGCTTAAAATTTGAGCCACTTTAGGTCCAAATCTACAGAGCCTTTCTCATTGAAATCGCTTAACCCCTAAGTATGATAGCCAAAAGACTGGGCTGGACATTACTGATGTCGGTATTCCTGCTCACTGGATGTGACGACCGAAAGTACGAAGACGGCCCGCTGATTAGTATCTGGTCTGCCCAAACCCGGGTAGAAGGAAAATGGGAATGGGCCCTTGCCCGCGAAACGCGCTTACCCAGCGGAGAGGTTCGCAACCTTACAGGTCAGCTGGCTGGCAAAATAATTGAATTTAATTCTGACAATACGGTTTCCATCAGTGACTCTGTTTCAGGTCAATGGTACCTCGTTTCTAAAAATGAGGAACTCAACCTTATTTTTGAATCCTCTGCAACAGCATACAACATTCGTCAGCTTACCCGCAAAGATATGTGGCTGGAATTTGTGACTGATAGCATTCAGGTGGAATGGCAATTGGTGGAGGAATAGAGAAGAGGGATGAGGTGTTGGGGATGAGGGATTAGATTTTAGGTGTTAGGTATGAGGGTTTAGAGATTGGGGGTTGCTCAAACTTTGGAAGGTTATTTTCCAATAGCCGTTAACAACAACTAGCAGAAAGATGCACATCAACTTAACCGGAAAGAATGCCCTGGTCGCGGGCAGCACACAGGGCATAGGTAAAGCAACTGCCCTGCAATTAGCCCAAGCTGGAGCCAACGTTATTTTGGTTGCGCGAAATGAGACCAAACTAAAGGCAGTTCTGGAAGAATTATCGCAGTCAAACGATCAGCAACACCATTATTTGGTAGCCGACTTTAGTCAACCAGAAGCTGTTGAAGCCATCGTTAGGAAATTCCTGCAAGACCATTCCACGATTATTCATATTGTAATCAACAATACAGGTGGCCCTAAAGGAGGCCCCATTGCGGATGCATCCCCAGAAGATTTTCTACATGCTTACAACATGCACCTGGTATGTAATCATCTGCTCTCACAACTCACGCTCCCTGGTATGAAAACAGCAGGATATGGCCGGATCATCAATGTAACTTCAACTTCTGTAAAAGAGCCCATTCCAGGACTAGGCGTGTCCAACACCACACGCTGGGCCGTGGCCTCATGGGGCAAGACCCTTGCGGGGGAAGTAGCACCATTCGGGATAACGGTCAACACAGTTTTACCGGGCTTTACCTGGACGGAGCGGCTAAAAAGCCTCATTTCTTCTCGTGCAACTGCACAGCATAAAACGGAAGAGGAGGTTGCAGAAGGCATGCGCCAGAGCGTCCCTTGTGGTAGATTTGCAGATGCTGTAGAGGTCGCAAATGCCATTCTCTTTCTTTCCAGCCCTTTGGCCAGTTACATCAATGGAATTGTACTACCAGTGGATGGAGGACGTACCCGTTCCTTGTAAATGAACGTTTCTTTCTATCAAGGGAATTTTTCCTTTTGACTGGTTTTTCCAACAGGCCAAAGGAGTGTAAAGGCCTCATTTACCATAAAATACTGAAACATTCCCCTTCAACGACCCGTAATAGCTTTAGATTTCATCTGCACATGCACATTACAGGTAAAGTCGTATTTGTTAATCTTTCTGGTGGCTTTTGGGGCATTGAGAGCGATGATGGCACCCAATATAAACCAGTAGAGGGATTACCTTCTGACTATCAGCAAGAAGGTCTACGAGTAACTGCAACAGCAAAACCTGTGGAAGGCATGAGTATTTTTATGTGGGGGGAATCGGTACAACTTCGCAATATCAAGAAAACTTCATAGTGTGTAATAGATAATCGCCTGGGCGATTATTTTGTGTTTAATAAGGCATAGAATCAGCGATCATGGAATTGAAGTTCACCTATTTTTTCGGACCCATTCTGGTAATAACTGCCTTCCTCTTTTTTGGAAAAGGTATTATCAATCGTACCAGAGGCAAAAGCTTTCGCCCGCTGCCAGCATTCATTTTACTGGTAGTCGCATTGGCATATCGTTTTTTGCAAAGCCGCGAATCCCTCGTGGATGCTTATTTTTTCATCCAGGAGGAAAACAGCATCTTTGACATGCTGCTTGACCGGGTTACCCTTGCCCTGATGGACTTCGGCATCGGGATGACGATAGATTCGGCCTACCTGTCCTACAAAAAACACAACAGCAAATTATTCTGGGTGCCGGGCGTGCTCGCGCTGGTTCTTTCAGGAGCCGTTTACCTGTTTGCCACCTTTATTGAGACCATAGGGGAAAAGATTCGCAGCACTGAAAATCGTACGGAACTTCTGCTTGAATTAGGACCAGATGACCACATTGAAGAGGTTGCTTCCATTCTGAATAAATATCATGCGGTATATGATCGAACTTTCCCCATGGTCGATTTGTCAGAAGATGAAGATTTGGCGCAATACTTTTCGGTATTTGTGGACAGAGATTACGTTGAGCCCCTGACCAAAGAACTCTCCTCTGATAGGGAAAATGTGGATGCGGTTTCTGTAAACCAGCGACTCGTGCTTGAAAAACCACATGTTTCTGACAACCCGGTTGGTGAGCAACGTTCATTCCTCGCCAATGACCCTTACATGAGTCGGCAGTGGTATGCAGACGCATTGGCATATAATGCAGTTCATCAACTCCTGAAAGATGCAAAACCTGCCCGCAAAGCTAAAGTTGCCATCGTGGATACAGGCGTTGATGGAAAGCATGAAGACCTGAAAACTGTTTTCAAAAAGAGCCGTGGAAATAAAGATTCTCATGGGCATGGTACCCACTGTGCCGGACTAGCTGGTGCGATTGCCAATAATGGCAAAGGAGTAGGCTCCCTCAACTGGGAAGGGAAATTCATTGACCTAAGCGGCTATCCTGCACTAAATGGAAATGGTTGGGGCACAGATAAAACGGTAGCTATGGCCATCATTGAAGCAGCTGAAGGTGGCGCAGACGTAATTTCTATGTCATTAGGAGGTCCTGGAAAGGCACCTAAGGTACAGCGTGATGCCATTGAATACGCCCTGAAACAAAAGGCTATCGTTGTGGTGGCTGCTGGTAACAGCAACCGTGATGCAAAAGACTTTTCACCTGCTAGCGTGGACGGGGTGATTGTCGTAAGTGCGGTTAATCAAAAATTGCATAAGGCACCTTTTTCTAATACCAACACCAGTTTAAAAATGCCCATCGCGGCTCCAGGTGTTGATATCATGTCTTCCATTCCTGGTAGCAAGTACCAGCAGTTCAGTGGTACTTCCATGGCCACGCCAATTGTTTCTGGTGTGATTGGAATCATGCGTTCCTTTAAGCCTGGTATGACTACCAAAGAAGCTTACAAGATGCTGGTTGATACCGGAAAAGACATAGCTGATTCAGACCGTGTAGGAAAATTGGTTCAGCCAAAAGCAATCGTAGAGCAGCTTGTCCCTGTTCCCGCGATGTGACCATAAGAAATAAAAAGTCCTAAAGCACAAAGGCTGTCCGATTACCGGGCAGCCTTTTGTGTCTCCTTAATTGACAACTCGTTTGAGCTGTGCCTATGACTTATTTGTCGCGTTTGGACAAAAATACAGGGTAATGAACTTATTTTCAATAGCAACTGTAAACCCTTTCACTTGTTTTTTAACACCTCATCCACCTTGCCTAGTAGCCAGTTGATGTTGGCGATTTGGCGAGTTTCATTAATTTCTGATTTCAATTTATTTACCTCATCTACTAAGTCAGATTTACTAAGGACAAAGCTTTTGTTCCTAAGCCGATCTAGTTTTTTTACATACTTTAGCAGGTTTTTGTGGATGGTGTAATGATAATCAGATATATACCGATTTCGCTTTAAGTAGATCCCAAAGGTACGTATCAAGGAATCTAATGTATCTTCCTCCTCCATTTCATAGTATATTTTCAAGAGCATCGCTCTGTTGCTCAAATTAAAGTATACATCGTCAATATCTACCTTCTGTAAAGTCTTCAGTGCCTCCCGATAGTTCTTTCTTTCATAATGCAAGGCCCCTAAGTTGAAGTAATAAGACGCTTCTTTATAACCTGGACTTAACATTTCCCTATATTGGTTCATAAAGTCCTCCACCCACTT
>JBCDIQ010000205.1:0-10187 GCA_039024295.1 Bacteroidota bacterium
CAAAGCTGTTGGATATGGCGGGGAACGGCCGCAGCAGTATGACAACTTCATTGAACTCAAGCAAGCTGCCGAAAAAGAAGAATTATTGCAACTTACGGATCATTCTAATCCAACCGTCAGATGCTACGCTTTTTGGGCATTAACATTTGACCCAACGGTTGAACTATACCCTATCGTTTTGGATCACCTCAGCGATGAACAGTCAGTAACAACCCAATTGGGTTGCATTAGAGGCGGAAAACCCGTGGGAGACTTTTTCCTGGATAAGGCCACTCCATTCATCGATGAAATAGCCCCAAATAAACTCGACACCTTTCAACTTGCAGCCATTGACAGTATTCTCATCCATAGGCCCAGTAAACTATTTGCCAGAGCCGAGGCAATTGAGCGCGCGAAAACCACGGAAAGCATGTATACGGTGATCAGAATGCTGGTGTTAGAAGAAAAAAATGAGGAGGCCTTGGTGAAATTGGCCAGTTACAAACGCGACCAAGACGTAAAGGTTATTCTCAGCTTCAGAGATGCCAGTAATTCAGGAGATGGAGACGTTTTCTTCACTTATAAGGCGATCAACCAGTTTCCTCATCCTGACTTTTTCCCGTTTCTTGAAGCAAACCTTAGGAATACCTTTGATAAAACCCATTATAATCACCATTGGCAGGAATTATACAGAGCGATTGCCAAATACAAGAATAATAAATCTGTAGCATTGCTCTACCTACCCCTTTCAAAAGTCCAAGATAAGTATATCAGGGAGTATCACATGGATTACCTCTCGCAGGCATTGAGTGAAGTCAGGGCCCCTATTTACAACGATTTGCTTTGGAAGCTTTGGGAGGAAGAGTACAGAATCACCCTGGACGGTTTTGAGTGCCTTTCGAACATAGACTCAACAAGAGCCTTTGAGCTTACAAGGGAAAGCTTGATGAATTTATATCAACTCAGTATGCAGAGGGATAGTCATGATAGTCTTGTACATAGGATGCTTGAGTGGATTGTAAGCAAGGAGTATGAAATGGGCTTAGAGATAATTGGAACAAACATCAGAAATGCCAATATCACCTATTTTTCAATCTTCACAGATAAAGCAGCTGCATTAAAAGAGCCCTCGTTGGTAGAACCATTGTTCGATAGATTCAGCAGGGAATCAAACGGTCACATCTACTTGCCCATTGCAGAAGCCCTTCTTGCCTATGGAGATGCAGGGATCACAAAGCTAATGCATAAAACCAGAACGAATAACAAGGAACTAAATGTTGGCTGGGGAGGAAAAAGTCTTGACAGACTTTTGGAAGAGAATAACAAATGAGTGATTCCCTTTAAATATCCCAAACCCAAATGCCCATCATAAACCTAATAACCCACATAAAAGCCCCCATCGATATCGTCTTTGACCTGTCCAGGAGCATTGACCTGCATAAAATTTCTACCGAACACACAGATGAAGAAGCCATAGCAGGGGTTACCTCTGGGCTGATAGTGATGGGGGAAACCGTCACCTGGCGGGCAAAGCATTTTGGGGTTTACCAAACCCTCACCACCAAAATCACTGCATTCGAAAAGCCGGGGTATTTTGTGGACGAAATGGCGAAAGGCATCTTCAAGGGGTTTCGGCATGAACATATCTTTGAGGAATCAGGAAATGGCACCCTCATGAAAGATGTGTTTGACTATGAATCCCCTCTAGGGGTCTTGGGTAGAGTTGCCGATGCCCTGTTCCTGGAAAAATACATGAAGGCCCTCCTGGAAAAAAGGAATGAAACCATAAAGGAATTCGCAGAATCCGACAAATGGCGAGAAGTGCTAGGCTAGCAAATGAGAAGTAGCCTAGCTGAAAGGTCGTCAACTCATGCCCCTACCCCACCACCGGCAATCGTACTTCAAACTGACTCCCCTTTCCTAACTCGCTGGTTACCTCGATCATTCCCTGGTTAAGCTTGGCCAGTTCATTACAGAGGATTAGCCCCAAGCCTGTACCTTTTTCACCCGCAGTTCCGGTAGCTGATTTTTTCTGGAGTTCAAACAGTTGGATCTGCTTATTAGCGGCGATCCCGACTCCGTTATCTGCTACCGTGAGGGCAAGTTGGTTGTCTTTGAGTTGTGAACTCACCCGGATAAATCCTCCGTCATTCGTAAACTTTAACCCATTGCTCACCAGGTTACGGATGATCGTTCGAAGGGCGGTTTCATCTGCATAAACGCGGGTGTGTTCGGGCACCTCATTGTGCAGCTGGATATTCTTGGTTTCTGCGGTTGAAGCATATAGGGCCAGACAATCCTCCACAATTTCTCTCACCTCAATTTCTTCTGGAGAATAGGGAATCGTCTCCGTCTGAATCAAGGCCCAATTAAGCAAATTGTCCAGCAATCGACTCAATCGATCAGTCGTACTATCCACTGTTTCTGTAAATCGATGTAGCCGTTCGGAATCTCCTTTTTTGAGGTAAAAATCGAGCTGTTCACCAATACCATTCAGCGCCACCAGTGGACTGCGAATGTCGTGGGCGATCATGCTGAAAAATTTATTCTTGGTCGCATCCAGTCGTTGCAGCTGAATATTCTGCGCCTTGAGTTGCTGTTGGATACTTCGAATGCGAAGAAAAGCAAAGCCCAAAATGCCCAATACACACATCAAACCAATGGCAAGAATCACATAACGCTCTTTCTGCGTAGCCTGTAACCTTGCCTCCAACTCCGCATTTTCCTTAGCAATTTGATAATCCTCGATGTTCTGTTTTACCCGTTCTTCTGTCAGGAGTTCTTGTGTTCTTGCGGTAAACAGGCTGTCTTTAATCTGGGCAGCTTCCTCAAAATTTGCCAGGGCCAGATCAAATTCACCCCGATCTTTATGGATTTCATATTTGAGGTTAAGGTGATCCTGGTAAGACTGTAGCACAAATTCCTTCGGAGTTGTAGCCATTGCCTTGTCAACATAAAACAGTGCCGAGTCCAACTTTCCCTGTAACTTAAAAATGGAAGCTTTTTGGTTGTAGGCAAGGGCCAGCCAATTATACTCTTTGCTATCCAAATTAAATTTCTCCTTCCAGGAAAGCCGCTCCAGGGCGGATTCATACTTTTCTTCCTGGATATCGAGCTCAATGAGGACAGCCATAATGTTTGACCGATACCGGGGATCCCCACCATTGTCGCATATTTCCAAACTCTCTTCGGCCCACCTTCTAGCCTCTGCCAAATTATTCTCTGCCATGTTTAATTGCGCCATGTTGAGGGCTGCGACGGCAACTTCATTGAACTCGGATAAAGCGCTCCGTATTTTCAGAGATTTTTCCAAAAACATACGAGCCTGCTCATAATCTCTCAACTCCATGTAAAGAGACCCCAGGTTATGGCTGATCTGCCCCATCATACTCGAATCTCTTGTTGATTTAGGAAACCTACTCTTCAGGAATCCATAAGCCAATTTCGTGTGGTAAATCGTGCTATCCTTTTTACTCATCAAATAGTAAATCGCGCCGGTATTCATATGTAGCCCGATTAGCTTTGAGGTATCCTCCAGCAAAGCAAAGCGAATTAACGCTTGCTTGGTCGCAGCCAAAGAGCCCCCCATGTCTCTTTCGTATACATAAGCTACCTTCCCCAAATATTCATAAGACCGGGCAATCAATACGGAATCTTGATTGGACACAGCCAACCCCAAGGCCTGCTGAAAATAGGCCCGATCTAAAGAGTCAGCGAATCCAGGTACCTCCGGACGCTGGGTAAGTGGAATGGACTTCAGGAAAAATACGGCCATTCCTGCACGAAAATATAATTCGGTTGCGTAGGCAGGGATTTCCATTCCCTTTATGCTACGTACTGCCTGCTGGTATATCCCCAAAGAGGTGGGGTAATCTCTCTTCTTCTGGAAAACCTTTCCTTTTTCAAGTAGTAATTGTCCTACCTCAGTTGAATCTCCAGTTGATCTGGCGGACTTAAGACTCAGGTTCAACCTATTAAGAACTGAATCAGAGGGAGTCTCCTGACAAAATGCTACACCTAGCATGGCAAAAATCAACAACGTGGTACATGAAACTTTCATTACTGGAAAGTACAAAAAAGTATCATATAAGGGAATGGGTGAATGGCATGACCTGGTTTCTTGGCTCAGACTCCCAGACCCCAATCATTCAACCCTTAACCGTCGTGTCCAGCGGGTTTCTCTATCGTGAATTTCAACAAGATAAAGCCCAGGTGCCATCCCCGATAAGGGAAGCTCCCCCATTCCTTGCGCATCTAGCTGCATGCGAGCAGAACGCACAACTCGACCTGAGAGGTCCAAAAGTCGAGCTGTTACTTCCTGCCTGGCCAATTTACTGACCTGGATTTCAACCCTGTCATGGGCAGGATTCGGGAAGATTTGCACCTCCCCAGCAAGTCCTTGTTCCAATGACATACTGCCAACCAGGACCGTCTGGCAGCTACTGTCCTGGCAGCCTTCAGGGGAAATCACCGTGAGGCAGACCTGATAAATTCCTCCTCTAGGGTAGGTATGAACAGGGTTTTGCGAGCGCCCGGGCTGGCTGCCATCGCCAAAGTCCCAGGTCCACCCCAGCGGACGAGGTGCGGTTAAATCCGTAAAGGTTACCGTGAACCCTAATCCAACGGCTGAACCAAAGTTAACCTGAGGGCCAGGAGTAACTGTCACGGTCTGGACAGAAGAATCCACACATCCCTGGTCTTCTACCACCAACTTAATGGCCACTGATCCACTGTTTGGTAGAAACAAACGAGGAGACTGCTGGGAGCTGGCAAAAATCCCATCCACAAACCACTGATAATTACCGGATGAGCTGGTGTTGGAAAATAAAACCGAATCATTTTGACATACCCCGCTTCCTGGAGCCAGGAACCCAACTTGTGGCAAGGCATTCACGGTAATGAATGCAGCTTGGGAAGTGTCTGCACACCGCCCGTCTTGCACGATCAAATTAACCTGAAAGCGACCGGGGGAATTAAACGTCTGTGACGGTGAGGGCTGGTTGCTAAACGTGGTAAGGTTCTCCCGCCATTCCCAAAAAGTAACCCCGGAACTGGAAGAATTAGTAAACTGAACAGCTTCTCCTGTACACACCACCGTATCACTCACCGTAAAATCTGCTGTGGGTGGCGCAAATACCTGTAAAGGAGTGACAAGGGTGGTATCACGACAACCGGCAGAATCTGCTACCAGCACCAGGTTAAAATTTCCGGTTTGAGTAAATGAAATGGTGGGGTTTACCCCGAGGCTCACAGGTGCCCCATTGAGGAGCCAAGTGTAATTCGAGGCTCCAACGCTGGTGTTTTGAAAGGGCAGGGTTTCTCCCTGACAAATGATTGACTTCACTGAGATAAAACTTGCCTGAGGGGTCGCATTTACCCTTACTTGCTGGCGGGCGGTATCCGTGCATCCGCTTGAATTGGCGGTAATAAGTTGCACAGTATAATTACCAGGGTTGACATAGGGTTGCTGAACAGATAATCCCGTTCCGATATTTTGGCCATTCTGGCTCCAATGGTAGGAACCTGACGACCCGGAAGCGGTGAATGTCAGGCTCTCTCCTGAACAGGCAAAGGTGTCAGGAGCCACGATACTTGAGGAGGGGTTAGGCACAACTCGCACCAGAAGGGACTGGACCAGGGTATCACTTCCGACTGCGTTGGTGGTAATTAACTGGACAGGGTAAATCCCGGGCTGGGAATAGCAAATTCCACTGGGGTTTTGACGAGCAGAAGTTACCGAATCGCTCCCTGTAAAGGTCCAGGCCCAGGCTGAGGGCCGGTTTAAACTTGAGTCTGTAAAACTGATGCATTCTCCCGCACAGATAACCGTATCAGAAGCGCCAAAAGCAGTTTGAGGAGCAATGGTGATGCCTTCTGTCAACCCAAATACTGGTCGTGAAGTAGTGGTTCGACTTGTAGTAGCCGTTGAGGTCGTCGCATATACCACATCCGGTCCCACATTGCTGGCATAGAACCCAATGCCAAAGAAGGAGCTTGCGGTAAACTCCAGCTGAATGGCCAAATTATTTACGCTGTTGTAGGTAAATGGCGTTTGCAAGGGAATGGCTGTCCACCCGTTTGCAGGGATACCGAATGTGCCGTTCACCGCATTGTACGTATAAGAAGGAGAAAACAGAACGGTATCTGGGGTTCCGACATTAAAATTGCTGGCAAAGGTTGAATTGGTATTCGTCAGAGTGGTGTGCCCCATGATGATCCTGAAGTTGGTCAGAGTGGTGGAGGTACCACTGGAAATATGCCGATTTCGGAACCAAAT
The DNA here is from genome assembly GCA_039024295.1 of Bacteroidota bacterium. Taxonomy (GTDB): domain Bacteria; phylum Bacteroidota; class Bacteroidia; order J057; family J057; genus JBCDIQ01. Next base: position 6,257 of record JBCDIQ010000205.1, read on the forward strand.
GGTATCCACCTGGATAGAATTGGTAACACCTGCGGTATCCAGTTCTCGTTCGGTGTAAATGGCCACCCATTTTTTTGCCACAGAGGTATGAAAAAACAGGTTGTTCACACCCGCATTGGCTGGATTATGGTAGAAAAACTGGGGAGTTTGGCCGAAAATACCGGTTATGGCCAGGCTGGCGATCCATACAAAAGCGGAAAAAAACTTCATGGGAAAGGGGATTACTAAGGTTGTGGGTCAGGATAGAGGAAAAAGTTTTTCTCTATTGGACAATTGCTTTTCCTCCTATATTTGTAGATATGTTTATCGTCTCAGTGCGCAACCTTCAAACTAATATACTTTTTCTCATCTTCCTAATGACCTCCAGCATTGCGTTTGGTCAGACTGCTATTGTAAAAGGAAAAGTAAAAAATGAGCTCAACAAGCTCATCCCAGGAGTAAAAATTGAAGTGTTGAATACCGATCTACCGTTTTACCAATCCAATACTTCAGGAGAATACGCGGTACGCGTTCCAACGACAACCGGAAAGATTCGCATCAGGTTTACGCACTCAACACATGATACCACGGTCCTGGAACGTCTGGTCAACGATGGATTTACCTATGACGAAACCATCATCATGCGAACCCGACAAATGAATGTTGTGGTGATCACAGATGAGCGGGCCTTGACCGATCTCACTTCGGAAGAACAAATGGAAGTACTTCCGATTAAAATTGAGGATGCATATACAATTCCCGGAGCTGTGCCCTCTGTTGAGCGGATTGCGGCCCAGGTGGCGGGGGGAACCAATAACGAGTTTTCGTCTCAGTATCGGGTTCGCGGGGGCAATTTCGACGAAAACTTGGTGTATGTAAACGGAATTGAGATTTATCGCCCCATCCTTACCCGTTCTGGTCAACAGGAAGGTCTGGGATTTACCAATGCCAACCTCGTTCAGGAAGTGAAATTCTCTACCGGGGGCTTTGCTGCCCGATATGGCGACCGCCTTTCTTCTGTACTAGACATTACCTACCGAACACCTGAGGAATTCAAAGGTACAGCTGAGGTGGGGATCCTCACCACCAATGTACACATGGAGGGAACCATTCGGGGCAAAGAAAGAGAGACGGAAGGAGATGTTTACGAAGTGCCGGGCAGGTTTACCTACCAGTTTGGCGGCAGGCGCTTTTCTACCACTTACCTGCTCAATAGCCTGGAGACACAAGGAGAGTATCGTCCTAACTTCTACGATATTCAGACGATGTTCACCTATCGCCCAAGGGCCAAGGCGAGAAATGCGCGGGTCATTGAACGAAAAAATGGGAAGATGGACACCCTGAACTTTCCGATTGACAAAATTAAGCTTACCTCATTTTTTGTGCTTTCACGCAACAATTACTTCTTTGAACCCGCAGCACGGGAGACTTCCTTTGGCACCATCCAGCAAGCCTTTCGCCTCCGGGTGGGGTTTGAAGGCCGGGAAATCACCTCTTACACCACTGGCTTGGGGGCCTTGATGCTGACCCATCGCCCAAATGCACGCCTGCGATTTGATTATACCGTGACAGCCTTCCGAGCCCAGGAAGCGGAGGTATTTGATGTGGAAGGCGGCTACCTGATCAGTGAGGTGAACACCAATTTTGGCTCGGATGAATTCAACGAATCCACCTTTGACCTGGGAATTGGCACGGAGTTTAGACATGCACGAAATTTCCTTACGGCCAACGTTCTGGCAGGGCAATTCAGAGGCGAATGGACCACCAGCAGCAAGCGTAACCATAAACTATTCTTTGGTGCCAAATACGAATACCAAGACCTGGACGACCAACTGCGTGAGTACAGCATTGTAGATTCCGCGGGGTACCTCCTGGGAAGCGATGGCCAGGGATTTGGCGTCGTGGAATTCATCCAGGGGGCTTCCCGCCTCACCAGCAACAACTATAAATTATTCCTTCAACACAGGTGGAAAATCAATCCCAACCTCATCCTGAACTGGGGGGTTCGTGGGCTTTATTACAGCCTGATTGATCGCTACATGGTAGCCCCTCGGGCCCAGCTGATTTACGATTTCTCCCAGACCAAAGGCGGCCCTAAACTACGCTTACGCGCTGCAGGCGGGGTTTACCACCAGCCGCCCTTTTACCGGGAGTTTAGACGGTTTGATGGCAGCCTGAACCTGGATTTACGCGCACAAACCTCCGTGCATGCCATAGCAGGCTTGGATTATCAGTTTGAATCCTGGGGTCGGCCTTTCCGGTTTTTCTCAGAACTGTACTACAAACACCTCTACAATTTGATTCCCTATGAGATCCAGAATGTCCGGATTCGCTACTACCCGGACGAGGTAGCTGATGGGTATGCCTATGGGGTAGACCTTCGCCTGAACGGCCAATTCATCAAAGGCGTGGACTCCTGGATGAGCCTCAACTTGCTGAGCACCCGCGAAAATGTCGAAGGGGACCTCAATCCGGAAGGAGAACCCATCGGGTTTGTTCGCAGGCCAACAGATCAGCGGTTTGCCTTCTCCATGTATTTTCAAGACGAATTGCCTAACAACCCCACCTACAAAGTGCATGTGAATTACATCTATGGCAGCGGACTGCGACATGGACCGCCTCAAAGTTTTGATGTACGGACCGCTTTTGGATTTCCCTCTTACCAGCGGGTAGATTTGGGCTTTAGCAAAGTGATTTCTTTTGCCGGAGAAACGGGCAAGCGTGGGGTAGAATCGATCTGGGCTACCTTTGAGATTTTCAACCTCCTCCAACGGTCCAATACCGTTTCCTACATTTGGCTGAAAGACTTCTTTAACCGTCAGTTTGCCATCCCCAATAACCTCTCTGCCAGACTGGTTAACTTCCGGGTAGTGATGAAGTTCAGGTAGGCAGAACTTAACAATTCGGTGCGAAGCTGCATTCCAAGGGTCAGGTTGTAACCTTTGGACAGATTCGCATTATGGAATTGAACCTACAGGCAAATAGGTCAATAAACCTGTTTCTATTCCATGAAATACCTAGCCTTCCTTCTCATACCACTAATCGCAATAAGTTGTAACAACTTATATGAAGTAGAAGTAACAGCCCAAATTCGCCATATATGTGACCTCCCAGGACTTGGCATTCGAGAATTTGAAAAACATGCATCTGATACCATGAAAGCCAGACCCGCCTTCAAAAACATCTCTTTTACCCAAAAAAGGGAGGTGAAGAAATTGAGAAAATTATTATCCAGGAAAAACTACAAACGCCTAACCAAAAATTGGTACGAAACAGGATATCCAGGACCATACAGAAAAGCAATGGAAAGAAATTCCTTTGAGGATTCAAGAGAAGCACAAATATCTTGGGTTAAGTCTTATTTACTACGCCCCAAGATCAGAATAACCCTAAAGAGTAAATTACGCCAGCATAATGACACCCTCTATATTGGGAAGGGATCTGTAAATGGTTATTTCTTAGGAGAAACCGATTCCCTAACTGCCTCCAAATACTGGATTGCCAGGAAAGAAATGAAAGACTATATGTACATGAACTTAAATGGATCGTACTACCTATATAAGGATGATCAGTTAACTCTATTTTATGACTTGATCTGTCCAGAATGTGAGGAATGCACCCATTATTGTCCTTGGTCAGGAGTTCCTGATTCAACAGATGATGATTGGGGGTTTGAGTAGGTGATATTTCCCACCCCACTTCCGACCAATGGCTAAACCCACTTTGCCATGGAAAGAAGCCTCACCTGGAAAACCAAAGATTCCGATGCTCAGCCACATCGCGGAAAAAACTTCCTGTTCACCATTGGGATAGATACCTATCGGCATCATGACAACCTGTTCAATGCCGTCCGGGCTCATGTCCCACGTCCCGTGGAGCAACAGCGTCGGAACGTCGGTCACGAAGCCGGTGCGGAAGTCATCTCCGAGGTCTGCGTCCCACGGGATACAGC
>JBCDIQ010000206.1:0-10181 GCA_039024295.1 Bacteroidota bacterium
CGAGCGTGAAGCTTCGCCCACTTTTTGAGCAAACCTCTTTGGACCAGGCTTGGGTAAGGGTAGTTAAGGTACTTCATAAGCATAATGTTAAATCAGGTGCCTTAATAAACATTTCTTGATCAAAAAGTTCATGCTAAGCGAGGAAGTAAGCCCTTGTAAGCTCATCGGTTTTTCCAGGGATAATAAATAGAAATAAAAGGGCAGGCCCTTTAAAGAAGAGCCTGCCTCCAATTTTAATCGTGAAAAATAGAGCTTCTACTCAATCACGAGCTTCCGGAAAGCAGCCTTCCCTGCTTCTTGGAAACGTACCATGTACAGACCGGTAGAAAGCGCTGAGAAGTCAAAGCTCAGCTGGTTATTCCCGTTGACGACCTGAAGGGTCTGGGTATTCAGCACCTTGCCGGCACGATCAAATACAGAAACTTCAACTTGACCAAATCCTTCTGCAGCGTAATTCAGGTTCACGCGTCCATCCTGGCTAGGATTTGGATAGAAGTCGCTCAAACGGTCATCAGCATCATTATTCCGAGAATCAAAAATACTGGTGGGGAAACCATTCCGGAAATATTTGAAGTTACCATTATAATCAGAGAAAAAGACATCCTGGTCTCCATCTCCGTCTATGTCGACAAAGGAAGGTACCTGTACCTCTCCTACATCTAGGCCATTAAATGGATTATCCCCTGGCATCTGCTGGACAAAGTTGGGGCTCGTGGTAGTGCCAGTGTTGAGAAAATAGTCCAGGCTAACCGAATAGGGCATCGTGAAGCCTACTGAACGAATAAAGAAATCGGTATCTCCATCCTCATCCAGATCCGTAGTCAAAAGTGCTAAAAAGCCCCCAGGAACAATTCCATCAAAAGGGTTCAGGGTTCCAGTACGCTCAGTGAATATGGGGCTAGTGCTGGTACCGGTATTTTCATAGTAATTGATATTTTGATCATACTCTCCCAGAAAGGCATCAAAGTCTCCATCCCCATCAATATCTGCGAAAGCGGGGAATGCGTATTCGCCCACATCAACTCCATCAAGGGGGTTGCCCATCCCAGTTCGCTCAGTGAATGTGGGACTGGTGGCAGTCCCTGTATTTTCATAATAAGTCACTTCACCATAATACCCTCCAATAAAGGCATCAACATCCCCATCTCCATCAATATCGACAAAGGAAGAAAAAATAAGGTCACTGAATACTTCGCCATCAAAGGGATTCGCGCTTCCCGTTTGCGCTACAAAAGCAGGATTGGTGGGAGTGCCTGTATTTTGAAAATACCTAATAGTGCTTTGATAGGAGGTGTCGTTGTAGAAATCCACGAACATATCGAAATCTCCATCATTGTCAATATCTACAAAGCTGGCCGTTCCAAAATATCCGATGTTAACCCCATCTAATGGGTTAGCAGCCCCACTCTGCTCGATAAACTGCCCTTGGGCCGTAGAGCCTAGAACCAATGCCATGGCCATAGAGCCGGCCACTGCAGTATGCTTGAGCGAAATCCCTGCCCTGAGCAGTTGGGCATAGCACTTCTTGAGTTTTTCGAGTAACTGCTGTCGTTTTTTCAGGCTCAGCCGGTAGAAGCTCCGGCTCTGAAGTTTGCGCTCTAGGCGTGCATGCAGTTTTGCCCACTTTTTCAGCAGGCTTCTTTCAGTAAGTTTCGCGTTTTGAGAGGTTAGGTATTGCATTAACAAGTTATTTTAAGGTATTAGGATTAACGAAATACTTCCAAGAGGGACCAGTTGTTTGGAAAATGTCCCGCTTAAAGACCTCTGCTTCTCCGATCTTGTTGCGTGTGAGCCATGGAGAAATCAAAAAAGCAGCCCCTTTCTTAAAAAGGGGCTGCTCCAATTACTAAAAATCCCAAAATTTGGGGACTATTCAATCACCAGCTTCCGGAAAGCTGCTTTACCCGCTTCTTCGAAGCGCACGAGGTACAGTCCGGTAGCAAGCGTAGAGAAGTCAAAGCTCAGCTGGTTGTTTCCACTGATAACCTCCTGGGTCTGGGTGTTCAGTACCTTGCCGGCACGGTCAAACACAGATACTTCAACCTGACCGAACCCTTCTGCGGTGTAGTTCAGGTTCACAAGTCCATTCTGACTAGGATTGGGATAGAAATCGCTCAGGCGGTCGTTGGTCTCGTTTCCTTGTGGATCGAAGATGCTCATCGCAGTACCATCATTGCGGAAATACTTGAACTTACCGTCTGTATCCAGGAAGAAGGCATCATCGTCTCCGTCTCCGTCCATATCAGCAAAGATGGGACTCGGGTTATCTCCAACCATGAGGCCATCAAACGGATTAGCTGACTCCATTTGCTTGGCAAAGGTGGGCGGGGTAGCACCTGAGTTCAGGTAGTAATCAAAACCGACTCCCATGTTACCATCATCAAAAATGAGAAAGAAATCTGAGTCATTATCCATGTCCAGATCAGCTGGAACCCAAGTACCAGCTGATGATCCGGTGGTTATCCCATCCAGTGGGTTCATCATGCCGGTTCTTTCCGTGAAGGTAGCACTCATTTTCGAACCGGTATTTTCGTAGTAGCGTAAAAAGCCAGTTGTACTATTTTCATTAGCGATTACCGCATCCATATCTCCATCTCCGTCCAGATCGGCAAAGGTCACGGTCGGCTCATAATCAGATGAGAAGGCGCTCAAGGGGTTGCTCATCGCCATCTGCTTGGCAAAGGTAGGGCTCATCGCACTACCCGTATTCTGGTAATACTTAATGGAGTATTCATATGTATTTCCATCATATTCATTCACAAATACATCCATGTCTCCATCGCCATCAATGTCCACGAATGCATGGGTAAAAGCATAGTCTGCTTGCGTAACCCCATTAAAGGGGTTATTCATTCCGGTTTGCTCGGCAAAGGTAGGGCTGGTACTGGTACCGGTGTTCTGGAAGTACCTGATGGAATATATGTACATAGCATTCTCGTCCTCAGTGAACATATCTAAATCCCCATCCCCATCAATGTCTACAAAACTGGTTCTGTTAAAGTCCCCTAAGTCAACAGCACTCAAGGGATTCGCCATGCCAGTCTGCTCCACAAAGGTCTGCGCATGTGAGGTATTTCCCATCACCAATGCCAGTGCCATAGAACCCGCTACAGCGGTGTGTTTCAAGGAAATGCCCACCTTGTTCAACTGGGCATAGCACCTTTTGAGTTTACCTACCAACTGGTGTTGCTTCTGGGAGATCAGTTGGTAAAAAGATTTGTTCTGAAGTTTGCGCTCCAGACGCGCATGAAGCTTGTTCCACTTTTTTAGCAAGCTTCTCTCTGTAAAATTTACGCTTTGTGAGTTTAAGTAGGACATAAATAAAATATTGTGACGAGATATCCGCCGTATTGCCTTTTCCCGTCGGGTTGAGAAAAATTATTCTGATTCTTTTTGCATGGCCCAGTAGGTTCCCGTAGGCGTGTGCAGGGCTTGAATATGGGTATCAGTGTAGGTGTTTAAGACATTGGGCCGCGTGACATTGGGAATCACCTGAATATCATAGATTTCATCCACCGTCATTTGGAAAGTGAGCTGGGCCACTTTGGCGGCAGTCGGCAGGTGGATCACGGTAATTCCCGCCTGATTTGCCTTTTCAGCTATCTTCAAATGCCGGAAGGTGGAGGAATTACTTCTGAGCTTTGAAGTTCCGATAAACACAAAATCTCTATGTTTGGCCATCCCCCTGACAAAGCCCGGAACGTGGGCTATCTCTTCGACAGCCCCTGTTTCCCGGTTGATTTTCACGAGTTTTTCAGCAGCAGACAGCAACAGGTACAATTCATCATTCCAGATGCGGGGGGTATGCGGCATAGGCAGTCCCTCTGCAATGATCTCATTGCTGGGGACATCCATCACGATGCCTCCTCCAGTTATATTTTCCCGCCAAGCTTGGAAGGTGTCCCCCTTGCCCAATGCAGAAACATATTTGGGTTTCTTGTCCTGCATGGCCAATCCGTTCAGGTGGCAGCGGTCTTCACTTACCAGCTTTGAAATGAAATGAGGTTGCCATTGAGGGGTAAAACTGTACGTGTCATCGACGGTGCAGAGACAGGAAAAGGCCGTATTGACAGCCCAAAGGGCATCCGTTCCCCAATGCAGGTCGTGTATGTCTACCTGACCGGTGTAATAGGTAGCCTGCGGCAGGAACATGGCATCGTACGTATTGGGCTTTTTAGGGTAAGTAGCTGCCAGTTCAGGCACATTTCGCAAGACCACTACTTCACTTTTGGTGGCCACTGCCATGCGCTCTTCATCCAAAGCGATGCCCATTGCCTTTTTAAACGTCCGAGGCAACATGCTCAGGCTGTTGGCATCCTTAGGACTGATTAACAGAATTTTGCCAGCTTGATACGTTGTTACCGCAAGGGAACAATTCAATTCAAGGAGTAATTCTGGTAAATTGGGGGTGTACTGGCTTGCAAAGGGTGCAAGGCGTTGTGGTGGTGTATTCATGTTGCTAAATGCAAAAAATATTCAGGCACAGGCTAATGCCCATACTTCTACTGTGATGCTTGAAGACCAAGCAAAAAAGTTAAACTTCTGACTTTTGATTCGCATTAAAAACCGTCAAAAAGAACTATCCCTAACCTTTTCAAGACGGCTAACATGAGTAAGTGAATTGTAAATTATCAATTTATTCTATTAATCTACAAGAATATTCCATGATTTTTAAGAAATCATAAAAATCCAGGCTGTATGAGTCGACAAGCGTAAAACTCAACAGAATTTTCATTCTGGTAATATTCATAGCAGATTCGTGCTTGCCAACTTATGTGTGAGGCAATAAACAGCGGACTGCCTTTTTTATTTTTGCAGCGTTCTTTAGCCCCCGGAGAACGACAGTGCTGCTAATCCTGCAAGGCAAATGGGAGGAAATATTTTTGCTGCTCGTAGGCTTCCTTTAGCAGGTCATGCAAGTAGGTATTTTGTTTCAGGTACATGGTAAACGCTCCCTGTGCCCTGAGCAGTTGATCATCTGGGTCAGTTCCAAAGTCAAGCTTGTACAATTCTTTCACTCCCTGCATTACCTCTTCTTGCAAGAGATAAGGCTCCTTTCCAAAGTTGGTCAGGATATTAGAAAAGCAGAATGCTTCCACGTGGGGCTGCCTGTGCTGATCTGATCCGATAAATTCAATGTTTCCGGTGCATACTTTTAATTTGTAATTTCCTTTTGGAGAAAAGCCTGGGATGGAAAAATACCGCACGGCTATGCCCATGAGCTCATCCATGGAAAGGGTGTCTGACGTTTCCTCCCGTGGCTGGGCTATTCGGTTGTCCAGTTGTTCTATAATCTGGTTGAATCCCATGTCCTGTTCAAGTGACTGGATAAAGCTTTTCTGAAGCTCGACGGAGTCTTCCAATGCAAGCAGGACTGAATCCTGGGCTTTCGAACAGAAATGGGTAAGCAGATAATTAAAATACTGGATATGGTCGTTCACTACCGGAGCCAGACATGAGGTGCTGTCGATTTCCCTGGCACTTTTTACGAGGAAGGCTTCGTCTTTGTAGGGGTATTTTTCAACGGTAAATACCTGGGCATATGCATCTCTCAGGTTGCAAGGGGGATTCTGGGAAAATACCTTACAATTGAAAATCACTAGAGAAAGTAGGACAAGTAGAGATTTCATGGGTAGGTTATTAGATAGGTGAGACTATTTTTAAAGCTGTTATTCCCTGTATTTGATAAATTTCACACATGACTTTTTCTTTCCTGGCGTGATATATGAATGCAGAGGAAACGATTTTTTCAGTTCATTAGGCCAGCTACCTACAGGAAGATAATAAAAATCATATTTTTACCCACTAAAAAAAAGCAACGCAGCCCGTGAAGGCTGCATTGCATGGTTGAGCTATGTAAAGTTGAGTTGGGTCAGGAGATGACGGATTCGCGTACTCCCTGCTTGACCGCTTCTATGATTGCATGGGTGTCATATCCTGCTTCGGCCCACAATTCTTGCTGGGTACCATGTTCCATGAACCTATCAGGTACGCCAAGGCGCGTCACTGGGACGAAATACTGATGGTCTGCCATGAATTCCAGTACAGCAGCTCCAAATCCTCCCATGAGGCATCCATCCTCTACGGTGATCACACGGCTGTACGTACTGAATACTTCATGAAGCATCTCTTCATCCAGTGGCTTCACAAAGCGCATGTCATAATGTGCAGGGTAGATACCTTCCTGGTTGAGTTGTGCAATGGCTTCCTGTGCGAAGTTTCCTGGGTGACCAATGGTTACAATGGCTACGTCTTCACCATCCGTCATTTTACGACCGGTTCCAACTGGAATGGCCTCCATAGGGGTTCTCCAGTCAACGGTTACCCCTTTACCACGTGGGTATCGGATGGAGAATGGTCCCATGTTATCTTGGCTGGCTGTATACATCAGGTTTCGCAGTTCGGGCTCATCCATAGGGGCTGATACCACCATGTTTGGAATACACCGGAAATACGCGAGGTCAAAGGCACCATGGTGTGTGGGGCCATCTGCACCTACCAGGCCTCCACGGTCAAGGCAGAAAACCACATTTAGGTTCTGGATGGCCACATCGTGAATTACCTGATCATAGGCCCGCTGCATGAACGTGGAGTAAATGTTACAAAACGGGATCATACCCTGGGTAGCCAGTCCGGCTGAGAAGGTGGCGGCATGCTGCTCGGCAATCCCCACGTCGAATGCACGGTCTGGCATCTCTGCCAGCATATATTTCAGGCTGCAACCACTCGGCATAGCCGGGGTTACTCCCATGACTTTTTCGTTTTCCTTGGCCAACTCAATGATGGTATGGCCGAATACATCCTGGTATTTGGGAGGAGAAGGTTTTGTACTAGCTGCTTTCTTAATTTCTCCGGTCATCTTGTCAAAGAGTCCCGGTGCATGCCATTTGGTCTGGTCTTTCTCCGCCAGGTCAAAGCCTTTACCCTTTACGGTCACACAATGCAAGAGCTTTGGACCTTTGATTTTTTTCAAATCGTCCATGATTCGGACGAGGTGGTTCACATCATGACCGTCTATTGGGCCGAAATAGCGGAAACCAAGGGCTTCGAACAACATGCCTGGCTTGGTCGCATGGGCAGTGAGTCCCTGCTCCAGACGGGCCGCAATGGTACGTGCCTTGTCTCCTAATTTATCCAACTTCCCAAGCAGGTTCCAGAATTCGTCTCTCAGTTTATTGTAGGTCTGGGAAGTAGTAATATCTGTCAGATATTCTTTCAGTGCCCCAACGTTGGGGTCAATCGACATACAGTTATCATTTAAGACCACCAGCATATCTGCTTTTTCCCATCCGCCATGGTTCAAGCCTTCGAAGGCCATACCGCCGGTCAATGCGCCATCACCGATAACAGCTACGATCTGGCGGTCGTCCTCTTTTTTGAAAGACTTGGCCACTGCCATACCTACAGCCGCAGATATAGAGGTAGAAGAGTGACCTACTCCGAGGGTATCATAATCAGACTCTGCCCTTTTCGGGAAGCCTGAAATGCCACCATATTTTCTGTTTGTGTGGAATTCGTCTCTTCGTCCTGTGAGAATTTTATGTCCATATGCTTGATGCCCCACATCCCAAATAAGCTGGTCATATGGGGTGTTGAATACATAATGGAGTGCTACCGTTAGTTCTACCACTCCAAGGCTTGCACCAAAGTGGCCGCCGTTTACTGAGACGGTAGAAATAATGAAGTCGCGAAGCTCCTGAGAAAAGTCATAGAGCTGCTCTGGCTCCAACTTACGAAGGTCTTCTGGGTAATTAACCTGTGCGAGAAGATTTCCCGGTTCGATTTTCATGAGACGAATAGAATTTGAAGAAAAATCAATTTCGTAGTAAAACGGGCCTTCCCACTTAATTGTTTAACAAATTAGCGGAATCCTCACCTAAAGAATTATAAAATTGCAATATATGTAATTTTTTAGATATTTGGGCAGTTGGATTGTGTATAAAAAAAATAGCCTCCAGAAGGAGGCTAAACAGTGTGTGTCGCCTGTTAAGGTCTTACTTTTCATATTTTACACTGGAGCATTTGTCAGGGTACAAATGAGACTTGATGATCAACAAAATGGCCCCTTTGTCTTCTTTGGCTGATCCAAGTTTTTTTACACGTTCGGGTCCATTGTCTCCAATGTTAGACCTGTCAACCAACCATACCTCTCCCTGTTCAGTCAGCACGAACATGTCCTGTTTGTTGGCTTTGATGTAACGGCCACCTTTTGAGTTGTAGACCTCGAAGTCATTAAAAGAAGTTTCATAAGAACGACCATCAGGAACGGTGGTTCTCACCACGTACTCACTACCCTTACTGGCAAACACCTCACATAAACAGGTGCCCCTCAGCTTTTCGTCTTCTGTACCCAATACGGTAAAGTGAACAATCTTCCATCCTTGAGGAGTCCGCTTCCAGGCCATGGTTACGATCTCACTACCTTTGGTATGGAAACCGTTTTCCTCCATCAACTCGTAATTGACCTTGGCAACACTGCTACCAACATCTCCATTAACAGAAGTATAGAGGACTTCTTCGATTTCATAAGATATCTGAAGGTTTTCAGTAGCGATGACTTTTTCCAGGTATTTTGCAAACCCATCGTAGGAACTGTTAGTCACCCGGACTTTGTCTGAAATACTGAAGTAAAAGATGGTGGTCCTTGCATTAGGCGAAATGTATTTGAGGACACTGTTCTTGTCCTTTGTTTCATTAACAGAGGAGTATGCCTTTGCAAAGCCAGTAAGTTGCTCATTGATAATATCAGCAGCTGCTGAAGTTTGAGCTTCACCCCCACGAGAAACCTGCTGGGCCTGTGTAGAGAAAGTGAAGCCTAACCATAGGAAAATTGCCAAAGAAGCACGAAAAAATGCAACTGGAAGAGAGAATTTCTTATTCATAATTTCGGAAGGTTGTTTCTATGCGGTCGCTAATATAGCAATAACCCGGTTAAACCAGTTTCACTCCGAGGTGTAAGTTATGAGTTTTTCTTACCTTGGGCTACCCGGATCAAAAAAAATTCAGGAAGGATGTCAGATTTCTCGATTCTGTATGTGGACGATGAACCCCAAAACCTGCTGGCCTTCAAGGCGACTTTTCGGAGGGACTACAAGGTGTACACCGCAAAAAGCGCACAAGAAGGAATCGATTTGATGAAGAAGAATATGATTCATATGGTCGTTACAGACCAGCGGATGCCGGGTATGACCGGTGTGCAGTTCCTACAAGAGATCATTCCCAACCATCCTGAAACCATTCGAATGGTGCTCACCGGGTTTAGTGACGTAGAGGCCATCATAAATGCCATAAACGATGGGCAGGTGTACCGGTACATCACCAAACCCTGGAATGAAAGTGAACTTCGGATGACCTTGCAAACAGCCGAGAAATTGTATCGGCTTCAGGCCAATAACCACAAACTGCTCGAAGACTTGCAACACAGGGTAAATGAGATGGACCGGACATTGGAGCTGTTTTCACGCTATGTGCCGGAGGCCATTGTCACTAATCAGGCCTACGGGGAAGCATTTCTTCAGACCGAAGGGGAGCTTCGCTACCTGACGGTACTTTTCTGTGACATCATTGGGTTCACCCCCTTGAGTGAGGAAATGACGCCCCGCGAAGTGGTTACTTTTTTGAATGACTACTACAGCTGCATGACACGGGTGGTTCATGAGCATGGCGGCACCATTAACGAGTTTGTGGGGGATGAAGTGTTTGCGGTCTTTGAGGAAAAAGAAGGACAGCCTTCCCATCAGGAACGGGCCGTTGCCTGTGCGGAAGCTATGAGGCAGGAGCTTCCTGCCTTAAACCTTCGGTACCAGGAAAAATTTACTCAAGAGATACAGCTTAGCTTAGGAATAAATTCAGGAAAAGTGATTGCGGGGAACCTCGGCTCAAAGGACCGGCTGAAATTTTCCTTTACAGGGGATACGGTAAACACCGCAAAACGTATTGAAACCCTTGCAAAAGCCTATCCCAACAGCATTTATGTAAGCGACACTACCTTCCAGAATATGCCCAGCCAATTCAAAGCGGTTCCAATGGACCCCGTGAACGTAAAAGGGAAGGAAGAGCCTATAAAATTGTACAAGATTGAACCAGAGGGCGTTGTGAGTGGGTAGGGATGGTAAGAAAAAGATTTTTTTTCCATCTGGGGTTATGCTAAATCTTCCTGTATCTATTTGTAAATGCATGAA
>JBCDIQ010000207.1:0-10174 GCA_039024295.1 Bacteroidota bacterium
CAGAAATCTTTAGTTTCCGCTTTAACTGCTAACTCCAAGACCTTGACTGACATGTTCGAGGCCAATCGTGAGGCTTACACCAGCGCAACTCGTGAAATGTTCACCGAGTACTTCCAAAAGTACCAGGAGCTGTTTGCCATTCCTGAATTAGGAGATTCTCCTCAGGAAGCATGGAGCCAAATGCCTGAGACTTACAAAAAGTATACTGAGTTGCAAGCAAGCTTTGTAAACGATGTAATGAAACTGGCTACTGATTCTGCTGATCGCTTCAGCGTAGATAATCAGAAAGAATCCTTCGAAGTACTCACCAGCACCGTTAAGGCTAGCTACGAGGAATTCGAAAAGTATGCGAACGAAAACGTTCGTATCATCCAAGAGAATTTTGTACCGAAGGTGTCTGCTAACTAAGCGACCTTCTTGTTTCTTCCATGGTTCATAGTTTAGTATGTAATAGTGCCGTCTCTTGACGGCACTGTTTTTTTTGTAAAAAGAGGAACAAAAAAATCGGCTTTCAATCCACCTATATCCACGTTCATCCCCTTTTTTGAGGAATCCAGCACCTTAGTTGTATATTAACATTAATATATGATAAGGGTATCCAGGTGTAAAAGTGTCCTGTTGATTTGGGCAATAGGTTGGGTAGGCATTTTGTATGGACAAAATGCGACTTCTTCCATGGCTTCAAATTCCCTGGCAATAGCTCAACTGCTTGAAAAAGCAGAGATAAATCTCGGCGCTAATCCTGGGCTTTCTCTCCGTCAAAGCTTTGAGGTCCTTTCCCTTATCAATCAAAAGTCCAATAATTTTCCTCAAAAAGACGATTATCGGTTCAGGGCACTGATTATCTCAGGGGATGCTTACCTGGGCTTGGGGTCTTTGAGAAAAGCTAAACGCCAGTATGTGCTAGCAGAAGACATCGCCAGTTCTTCCCTTACTCTTGCGGAGCAAAAAATTGTGGTAAGTCGTTTGAAGGAACTAAAACAATCCCGAATGGCTTGGCTGAATAATGTTACTGGAATAGTTGATTCTGTAAAACTTGGAGAAACGCTCAGGGAAGGTTCCTACAAGGTCGATCGGATGGCACAAGAACGGGTGGCTGCTGCTCATGTTAAGGCCAATAACTATGAAAAAGCCATTGAACGCTATTTGTATGTGGCCAAACTGGATCTGACACATCGTGATACCCTCCATGCAGCCAAAATGTACACCTATGCCGCAGAAACAGCCAATAAATGGGGAAATACGGATGTAGCAAACAGGTATTTTGCAGTGGTGGGAGAACTCTTGCCATCTACTCGGGTGGATGTACCTGAAATTGTAGCGGTAGAAGTACCCGCAAAATTACCCCCACCTAGGGTAGAACTCCCAGACAAATTCCCTGTCTTGCATGCGCCATTAGAACCGGAGGTTACAGGTGCATCTTTTAAAAGAGCCAGCAACCCCTCAGGAAGCCCTGCCATTGATCCCTATGCTGAATTAAGGGCCGAACTCTCGAGGTACAGAGAAGATTCGTTTGTAGCTGCCTTATTGATTCGCCAAACTTCTCAGCAAATTGACTCGCTGGAACAGGTGCAGGTAATTAAGCAACTGGAAATTGCCCGTAAGGCAGAGGAACTCAAACGAGAACAGGAGCGAAAGCGAACCCTTCTTTTGGGGTTAGGACTTGCGTTGCTATTATTGGGGATGTCCTTATACTTCTGGCTGACCAAGCGCAAAGCCCACAAAGACTTACAGGTCACCTACAAAGAGCTAGCAGAAACCCATCAGCAACTGAAATCTGCCCAATTGAAGCTGGTAGAACAGGAAAAAATGGCCTCCCTTGGGCAGTTAACAGCTGGTATTGCCCATGAGATCAATAACCCGATTAACTTCATTTCAGGTAACATTTCCCCCCTAAGGCGAGATTTGGAGGACATCCAGCACCTCTTAGAACAGTACCAAGAAGCAGTAAAAGGAGGAGAATTGGAACAACAGTTTGCTTCCCTAAATGAGTCAGCTGATTTGGAATTTGTGCTTGAAGAAATTCGAGATTTGCTGTTTGGAATAGAGGAAGGTACCGTCCGAACCACGGAAATTATCAAGGGACTTCGCAATTTTTCTCGTTTGGACGAAAGCAGCCTGAAAGATTTTGACATCCATCAGGGCTTGGACTCCACCTTGGTGTTATTGAACAACAAACTGAAAGACCGGGTCACGGTAGAGAAGTCTTATGGAGAATTGCCCCTACTAGAAGGATTCCCGGGAAAAATCAACCAGGTGTTGATGAATGTGCTCAACAATGCCATTCAGGCCATTCCTTCAGATGAAAAGGGACACATACAGCTAACTACCCGGCAATTAGAGGAGGAAATAGAGGTTGAAATACAAGATTCAGGAAAAGGAATTCCAGAGGAACAGATTGGGAAAATATTCGACCCCTTTTTTACCACCAAAGAAGTCGGGGAAGGGACTGGTTTGGGACTTTCCATCAGTAAAGGCATCATGGAGCAGCACCAGGGAGATATTTTCGTGAAAAGTGAGGAAGGTACAGGAACAACTATTACCTTAAGGCTTCCAATCAAGCAACAAGAAGCTATCAGTTAACAGTACTCAGTTTACAGCACTCAGTTTTCAGTTGGGAAAATGGAATTTTTGCTACTGTAAACTGAACACCGAAAACCGTACACCCTATTCTAATTTTTCCTCTCATGCTCAAACGCTACGCGACCCCCAAGCTAGGTGGATTATACCCACGAGTTCAGCAATTTTTACAAACCTACATTTATCCGATAGAACTGGAACTTATGCGGATGTCGGCAAAGGAGATAGAAGAAAAATTACGGGGGTTTCGACCTGCCATTCAAGAGATGGGGGCCTGGAATCCTTACCTTTCGGCGCATCACGGAGGCCCTGGGCTAAGCCTAACGGAAGTAGGGCAATTGGGTGCCTTGTTAGGAAGTACGCCCTTTGGGCATTTGACCTTTAATTGTCAGGCACCGGATGCAGGGAACATAGAATTGTTGCTGGAACATGGAACGAAAGAGCAGCAAGCGCAATTTCTGGAGCCTTTGTTGAAAGGAGATAAGCGGAGTTGTTTTTCCATGACGGAGCCTGATTATGCCGGATCCAATCCGGTGAACATGGGCACCACCGCTTTACTAGACGGGGATGAATACGTGATCCGTGGCCATAAATGGTTTACCTCCTCAGCAGATGGGGCTGCATTCGCCATCGTGATGGCGATCACCAATCCGGAGGCAGATAATCCGTATCGCAGGGCAAGCATGATTTTGGTTCCAACAGATACTCCCGGGTTCGAGCTGGTTCGGAACATTTCTGTGATGGGGCATCCAGGCGATGGCTGGCACAGCCATGCGGAGATTCGGTACCATGAGGTCCGAGTGCCCAGGCATTTTTTGTTGGGAGAGGAAGGAAGCGGCTTTCAATTAGCACAGGAACGTCTGGGACCGGGCAGAATCCACCATTGCATGCGTTGGTTGGGGATCTGTGAGCGGGCATTTGACCTGATGTGCAAGCGGGTGGCCATACGAGAAATTGGAAAAGGGCAGGTGTTGGGGGACAAACAAATGGTCCAGGCCTGGATTGCGGAAAGCCGGGCAGAAATTGATGCCGCAAGGTTGCTGGTACTGGAAACGGCTGCCAAGATCGAAGATGAGGGGCAGCGAGCTGCATCAGCATCTATTTCTGCTATCAAGTTTTTTGTGGCGGGAGTATTGCAAAAGGTCCTGGATCGGGCTGTACAGGCTCACGGGGCACTTGGGGTTACCGATGACACCCTGCTTTCTTACTGGTACAGAGAGGAAAGAGCCGCCCGGATTTATGACGGTCCTGACGAGGTTCACAAGTCCTCACTCGCCCGAAAGATTCTCAAACCCTATAGAATGGGGAAAATTCAGGCAAAGGCTTGACAAAATCCGTTTTATGCCTAACTTTCGCTGTAGTTTCATCTTGCAAATGCTTGTTACATGGAAGTTTTTCAGGTCAAACCGTTGGAAGGTATCGGAAAAATAAAACTGGGAATGGACCAGGAATCAGTCACAAAACTGATGGGAGCCAGCGAGGAGACCGAGTTGGAAGGAACCCAGATGTACAGCTACTTTGACGGAGGATTTCAGGTGTTTTTTGACGAGGAAGGGAAAGTGGAATTCATCGAACTGCTACGCAACTCAGGTTTTCAGGCAGAAGCCTTCGGATGTAGTATCTTTGATACCCCAGCTGCTGATGTCCTGAAAGTAGTTTCCCAAGAAGCAGACTACAATCCGAACGACCTTGAAGTAGGCTATTCTTACGTTTTCCATGAACTGGAATTCAGTCTTTGGCGACCTTCTATTCCCGAAAACGAGTCGGATGAAGAAGGAAAATACTTTTCGACTATTGGAATTGGGAACCAAGGCTACTACAGTGAGACGAGCAAGGCATGAGTACCGCCGGCAAAGACACCGGGGAAGTCAGAAAAGGAGAAGAATTCAGCCTTGAAGAGTTAAATGCCTTTCTATCCAAATATGTACCTGAAGTGGGCAAGGTTCGGGAGGTAAATCAATTCACAGGAGGGTTTTCCAACCTTACGTATCAGCTCATTTCAGAAAAAGGAAAGTTCGTTCTTCGGCGGCCCCCCAAAGGCGCAAACATTCAATCTGCTCATGACATGGGGCGGGAGTACCGGATTCTGCGCTTATTAGAAGGGACCTACCCTTTTATCCCAAAGCCTGTAACAGCTTGTGACGATCCGGAAGTCATTGGAGCGCCCTTTTTCATCATGGAGCAGGTAGAAGGGGTAATCCTTCGTAACAAACTGCCGGAGGGAATGGAGCTAGGCGCAGACTTTTTTGCCCATTTGGGCCAAAGTACGATCGAGCATTTGGTTGGGTTACATCAGGTGGACCTGAAGGCAAAGCCTGAACTGACAGCTTTTGGCAAGCCAGACGGCTATGTAGATCGCCAAGTATCGGGTTGGATCAAGCGATATCACAAAGCGAAGACAGATGATATTACCGATATGGAGGAGTTGGAGGAATGGTTAAACGAATATCAACCCAGGGAGCAGGCACCTGCATTTCTTCATAACGACTATAAATTTGACAACCTGGTTCTTACTCCCGAATTGGATGGCACCATCAGGGCCGTGCTTGACTGGGAAATGGCCACTGTGGGTGATCCATTGATGGACCTGGGCACCACTTTGTCGTATTGGACAGAGGCCCGTGACCCAAATCCTGCCATGCAAATGTTTGGTCTCACACATCTGGCAGGCAATTTGCACAGACAAGACGTAGTGGCATATTATGCTGAAAAAAGTAACCGTCAGGTAGGTGAAATGCTCTTTTATTATGTGTTTGCTACCTACAAACTAGCCGTGATCGCCCAACAGATTTATGCGCGCTACAAAAAAGGATTAACACGAGACCCTCGCTTTGGTGGCCTGATCCATATCGTTAGAGCTTCTGCCCAAAACGGAATGATGGCAATCAAATTCAACCGGGTCGGAGATTTTTATTGAGACCATGAAAAAAATTACCACTTTCATTGGAGCTTTGTTGCTGCTCAGCAGCGGATATGCCCAAACCCCCAACAGCGTATTTTTAGAAGTGGGTGGCTACACCCGCATCTATTCTGTCAACTATGCCCGGCAAATCGCCCAGGTTGGCAATCGTGCATTTTTCTTCCGGGGGGGACTCGGATTTGATGGAACTGAAGTCAGCATTCCCCTTGCAGGAACCTTTACGATGAACTTTTCAGGCCATCACCTACTGCTGGGAGCTGGAGCAACCATGGTTCGCCGCCGTAAAACAGAATGGACCATCGCTGGAAGCGATACCTATATTTACTACACCACCGAGGTGGGATATCGATTCCGCCTGCCCGGCAAGCCGTGGTTTCTGGGGGCAAGCCTGTATCCCAAATTCAAAACGGATCCAGAACCCGGAAACTTCCTGCCCAACGAGCGTAAATACCTGATGAGCATTGGGGCGCATGCAGGGTATTCTTTTTAGGAGAATCTAGGTTTTAACTGTCTCTTGCTAGCTGCTATGGGATCAAACCTCGTAGATCAACTTTCGTTATTAGATTAACCATTTCGTTGTTAGCTTAAAAAATGAAAGGTTCATCAGATTTACGTAAAACAATTCTGGTTGGCTTGAAAGGCCTGCCTGAGTCAAGTCTGCTAGAAATTGCAGAATATATCTTCTTTGTTCGCCAAAAAACACTGAGTCCTACTCAGTTCCAGGAACAATTTGCGAAGTCGTTGATGGCTGAAGAATTGTCTATGCTTAATAAATCAGAAGCCAGTCATTTAGAAGAAGAATTTCAAAATTACCAAGATCGCTTTCCAAAGGAGTAGGAATGGAGGTATACGTAGCCGATACGATGGCATTGATTCTTATACATGGAAAGGAGAAGATTGCCTCTGAAGGTGAGGAATATCTTTTGGCAAGCTGATTGAGAAAAAGTTCACATTTATATTCCTTCCATGGTTATTGCGGAAGTTGGCTATCTATTGGAGAAAGGTAGAATCGAACTTTCTTTAAGTGAAGTTGAGAGGTATCTATCTGAACAAAACACCTTTACGATATACCCACAAACCCTGGAAGTTTTAAAAGCGACCTTTGCTATAGAGGATATACCTGAGCTACATGATAGAATTATTGCTGGTACTGCTAGGTTATTAGAGGTCCCGCTTATAACCAATGATCAAAAAATAGAATCGTCTACAGCAGTCGAAACGGTTTGGTCCTAAAGGGAGTATCCTGGCAAGAGGTACTGGCTAAGAAAACTCTGCGATTAAGGCTGTTTACTATTTCAATTGATCCATCTAGGTCAACCCCTTTTTATCCCATCTCACCCATTGGACCCCACTTTTCCATTCGGTAATTTCAGCCAAAATTACCCTTCATGTTCGCCTCTTACTATCCTTTGTGGTCCTTCCTGCCGATCCTTATCTTACTGGTCATCAGCCTATGGAAGGGTGTGAAACCCGGTATATATGCTAGTTTGGCAGTTGCTGTGCTGGTTTTCTTTGGTTCTAGCAGTGGATTTCCCCCTTTCTTGGCCTCATTCGTGGTAGCTTTTGTGGACACCATCAACATTCTCATGATCATCTTCGGGGCCCTGCTGCTTTATAACGTGATGCTCCAGAAGGGTTACATTGAGGGAATCAAGGCATCCCTCAGTCAGGTGCACCCTCGTCGGGAGGTTCGATTCATGTTCTTGATGCTATTTTTGACGGCATTCTTTGAAAGTGTTGCAGGATTTGGGACCCCCGGGGCTATTGTGCCTCTATTGCTGGTCAGCCTCGGATATTCACCCGTTCTATCCATTGCGGCAGTGCTGTTGGTAGATGGCTTGTTTGCAGTTTCGGGTGCAGTAGGCACACCGATGATTGCAGGATTAGAGGCTCCCTTGAAATTAACCGTGGAGCAGACCTCCGCTATCTACGCATGGGCTGCTGTCGCCATTGCTGTTGCTGGCATAATCATCATGTTGTTTGTCCACCGGTATGTACGCCGGGAGTCAGACGGGCCATTGGGCTGGCAAGGCTGGGCCATGTTTTTCGCCTTTATGGTGCCCTATGTATTGCTGGCAAGTATTCTCAAGGAGCTTACTGGCATCATTGCCTCCATTTTGATGCCGGTATTTGCCTACGCCTTTGTTTTTAAACAACGACAAATTTCCCTGAAGGCCTGGACCCCTTATGGCTTGTTGGTGGTTATCTTAATGCTGCCCAAGCTCATTCCTCCATTAGCAGAATTTCTTGCCCTTTCCCTATCAGTAGACGGACTGTTTGGAACGGATATCAAAGCTGCTCTGCAGCCGCTGCGTTCGCCGCTGGGGCCATTTCTGATAGCAACGGTATTTGCGCTGTACCAAGTCAAAGACTTCAAAGTGAACCTAACGCCTGTTTTCAAAAAGACGTTGGCGGTGTTCATGATCTTGTTTCCTTCCCTGGCCATTACCCAACTGATGCTCAACGGAGGTGGCGAATTGCCCTCCATGATCGATGCGATTGCCAGTGTGTTTGGGAAGGCAAGGGCAGCCTACCCCCTTATTAGCCCATTTATTGGCGTGACCGGGGCTTTCATGACAGGGACCACCACTGTTTCTAACATCATTTTTGGCCCGGTACAATACAGTGCTGCACAAACCTTGGGCTTCGATACCTATGTCATTTTAGGCCTACAATTAGCAGGAGCCGCCCTGGGCAACGCCGTCTGCTTGTTCAACATCATTGCAGCAGCTACAGTCGCCGAGATTGAGGACTTCCGGGGCGTCCTTCAGAAGAACCTATTGCCTGTAGGCTTGGCATCTTTGGGGATTGCAGCGGTGGGGTTCTTGGGGATATGGATGATGGGGTAGGGGGAACTTAAACCTGCTTCGCTGGGAAGATTTTATACGCTTCGGAATAGCTTAGAATTAACTTTGGTGTTTTGTAGATTTTTAGGAAATCGAGTCCGATCCTCCTTGTATTTTAAAGCCTTATGCCTTTTTGGATTGCTCAACGGGATGAAATAATTTTATATGGCATTGGGGATACCAAAAGCAATAGCTTTATACCATTACCGTGCTTTGTTAGCGAATTATTATTAGCTACCTAATCCCAACCCATCATGAACCTCAGAACCCTCATCACCCTCACCGTATGTCTCCTGTTCACATGTTTTGCATTCGGCCAAGCCCAAGAGAAATACGCAGAATTGATCAAGGAAGCTATGAGCTTGTATGAAGCCAAAGATTTCCAGCAATCAGCAGAAAAGTACAAAGCTGCTTTTGACCAATTGGATGGAAAGGCATATCCTAATGACAGGTACAATGCCGCTTGTTCGTATGCCTTGGCAAAGGACATAGAGAATTCATTCTACCACCTGTTCTACCTGGCTGAAAACCCGAAAATTAGGTACCGAAACCTGGGCCATATTTCCACGGATACCGACTTGAAGATCCTCCATGCTGATGAACGGTGGGAAAAGCTGATTGAAATTGTGAAGGCCAATAAGATCGAATATGAAAAAGACCTGGATAAGCCCTTAATGGCGATGCTTGATACCATTTATCAAGCTGACCAAGGATACAGGCGGCAAATCCAGGAAATTGAAGAAACACATGGACGAGAATCAGAAGAGATGAAGGCGCATTGGAAACTGATCCAGGCAACAGACTCGGTCAATCTCATTAAAGTAAAGAAGATACTGGACGAACGCGGATGGCTAGGGCCCAAAGTTGTAGGCGGTCGTGGGAACAGCACCTTATTCCTGGTCATCCAACATGCGGACCTGGAAACGCAACTTCAATACTTACCCATGATGCGTGAGGCCGTAAAAATAGGAAATGCAAGCCCTGGCAGTTTGGCGTTATTGGAAGACCGGGTGGCCTTACGGCAGGGAAAGCGACAGATTTACGGAAGCCAAGTAGGCAGAGACCCCGAAACGGGGGAATACTATGTGTCTCCGCTCATTGAGCCTGAAAAAGTAAATGAACGACGCGCAGCAGTTGGACTTGGGACCATCGAAGCTTACGTGAGTAATTGGGGAATGACCTGGGACCTGGAAAAGCACAAAGAGAGAACGAAGGAGATGGAGGAGAAGTAATTTATAGCAAATTAGAACGCCCAATCACAACATGAACCTATCTGAAATAAGCAAGGAGATTGTACACATCTGTACCTCAGATGAGTTCCCTTACAAAAAAGCTAAGGACAAGCTAAATAAGCTGTTTGACGAACTCCGGAGTTCTGTAAATTTGCGCTTAGAAAGTGTGCAGAAGTTGATATACCTGCACAAAAAATTGTCTGAAATCAGGGACAGGAAAGCGAGCTACATAGAAGAAGAAATCGCACGGCTCATACTTGTACGTTTGGCCTTTAAAATACGCATAGCAGATGAGAACATCCCCGAAGAGGTCACCGAAAATTTATCAGATACTTATCAAGAAAAGGATAGAGATGCCATAAAGATGAGTGCTGAATTATTGAAGTATGGTAAGGAGATTGTACTGAATGAAAAGGGCAAGTTGAAGCGGCATAAAAAGCGGGTGAAGGAAGCCTTGCGGCTCCTGGACGAATTGCAAAGAATGTATGCCATTGACGGTCTCAGGGAAATATTCCTCTCAAAAATTAACGATAAAGATGAAGATGTGCAGTTTCATAAGCGTAATAATTCCCTAATCCTTCCAACGCAAAAAACTG
>JBCDIQ010000208.1:0-10141 GCA_039024295.1 Bacteroidota bacterium
CTTAGCAAATGTAGGCAAAGAACTTTTTGTTCAGTTTAATCCATTTAATGGATCAGTATAGATAATTATGAGCGAGTACTTACTACAAGAAATATAAGTCATCCTTAATTGATCAGTCTTCGTGCTATAGAAAGGTAATAATCCGAGAGTAGCAATATTCTTTTCGATTGTGATCAGGTTTAAGGCTTCAAGAGGAATAAGAATACTCCCAAATCTATCTCACAAGTAACAAAAGTGACTGATCAGGTAGATTCAAAAAAGTTGAAAAAATTTATGGTTACTATCCTATATTCTCCTGAAAGAACTCCCTGAACTTCTTTTGGGTAAGCATTTTATCGATGATATGGAAGACGGCCTTTTTGTTTTCTTCGTCTAGCTGGTTGAATAGCTTAATCTGCTCATTTCCAGTTTTATCTGTCAGTGTCACTCCTTGGGGGATGTCGCCTTCAAAGTTGACAATCTCGTCAATGCTAATCTCAAACAGAGAGGAAAGCTTTTGTAGTTCTGCTACTCGGACTTCCGGTAGTGTTTCGTTAAGTGTGTCAGATTGTTCTGGGCTAGCAATTTTCACGGGAAAAGTCCTTCGAAAGGACGAGGATTTTTTCCGGGGAAATGGCCTCACGCTAAAGGCCTACCCTCGCCCATCAATCAACCCTAACCTGGACTTGTACAATGATAACCAGTTGGAAAAATACATCCGTAAGGTGGCGGGCAGGCTGAAGTGGGAACGAGCGTGGTGGCTGCGTGCTTGAGTGAGCTTACAGAGCCTGGAGCATTACTGTTTAGAGCAGTTTAGTTGGTACCTGCTAAAACCTAGGTAGCCTATTTTCCCCCCTGACCCCCTACCTGATTTCCCCTATATATTTGCAACAGTCACGGGCCATCGCTCCATGATATTGGGTATCCGAATGTAGTAGAGACGGGAATTTCAGCCGGGACTGCGGGGAATAATTCCAGTGAATTGGTATAAGAACATACGTTTTATCGCTACTTCCCTTTTCCAACCGTTCAGAATGAGTCCATAGTCAACCCAATAATTGCTGTTCATTGAGTTGCAATTCTGTTTCCTTTAGTAGGTAAAACCATTTTTGACTACTTTTGCCGCGTAGCGGTGCAAGTATGATGGAGTCATCATATTGTCATCTCATCCTGTATCGCTTCCATTTACCAACCTTCCCCTAAGCCAGCCTAACTTTTTTGCAACAAACATCAGCTTTATTTAACTCCGCATTATGGATTTTTCAATACTGGATTACGGCATATTTGCAGGATATGCCCTGGTAATTGTAGGGATTGCACTCTGGGTGAGCCGTAAAGGAGGAAAAACCTCTGAGGATTATTTCCTTGCGAGTAAATCCCTCCCCTGGTGGGCCATTGGCGCCTCGCTGATTGCCGCCAATATCTCTGCAGAACAATTTATTGGCATGTCTGGGTCTGGCTTTGCAATTGGCCTGGCGATTTCTTCCTACGAATGGATGGCAGCCATTACCCTGCTAATTGTCGGTAAATTTTTCCTGCCCATTTTCATTGATAAGCAGCTCTACACCATTCCCGAGTTTGTCGAAAGGCGCTACAGCACCAACCTAAAGACCATCCTCGCGGTGTTCTGGATCGGGCTGTACGTTTTTGTCAACCTTACCTCCGTCATGTACTTGGGGGCTACTGCCCTGGATGTCATCATGGGGGATGGAACAGGTTCCATCCTGGTCCCTTGTATCATCGGGCTGGGGCTATTTGCTGCGGTATATTCCCTTTGGGGCGGCTTAGCGGCTGTTGCATGGACGGATGTGGTCCAGGTCGTGGTGCTCGTAGTGGGTGGACTCGTGACTACTTTTATCGCCCTTTCTCATGTGTCGCCAGACGGAGGCGTTATTTCCGGATTTACCACCATCCTCGATAAAGTGCCAGAAAAATTCTCCATGATCCTGGAGAAGGGCGAAATCCTTACGCCCAATGGAAAAGACGCCTGGTTTGACCTCCCCGGACTCGCCGTGTTGGTGGGGGGAATGTGGGTCGCCAACTTATACTACTGGGGGTTTAACCAGTACATCATCCAGCGTACCCTTGCCGCCAAAAGCTTAAAAGAATCTCAGCGTGGCATTGCCCTTGCCGCTTTTATCAAGATCCTGATGCCACTCATCGTGGTTGTGCCAGGTATTGTGGCATACGTGATGAATGCTGGACCTGATGGGGTCGTGACCGCTGAAACGGTGGATCCCTCATTTTTGAAAATGGTAGATGGGGAGTATAAGATCATCAACGATAATGCCTCTCCCTGGCTGATTGGCAATTTTATTCCCAACGGATTGAAGGGCTTGGTGTTAGCGGCGCTTGCAGCGGCCATTGTTTCCTCTCTGGCTTCCATGCTGAATTCTACTGCAACCATTTTCACCATGGACTTGTACAAGCCCTACCTGGGGAAAAATGCTTCTGAGACAAAACTGGTAACCGTCGGTAGAGCTTCGGCAGGGGTTGCCCTCATTGTTGCGATGCTACTGGCGCCCATGCTTCAAAACCTGGGACAGGTATTTCAGTACATCCAGGAATACACGGGGATTGTCAGCCCCGGAATCCTCGCCGTTTTCATCCTCGGGCTTTTTTGGAAGAAGACCACCAACAACGCCGCCATTTGGGGCGTACTGGTCTCAATTCCCATTGCGCTCTACTTCAAGGTAGCTCCTAACGGCTGGTCAGATGCAGGCTTTTTCCTTGACCTGCCATTCATGGACCAGATGTTTTACATCTGGCTGCTTACCATGGGCATTATGGTGGTGATCAGTTACCTGGAAAATAAGCAGGAAGATGAAGGCGATGAGCTCGATACCAAGCTCTTCGAGACAGGACCTATATTCAACATCAGCGCGATTGCAATCCTGATCATCATTGCAGGACTCTATGCGATGTTTTGGTAAGGAGCAGCAAAAAGCAATCTGCTAACTTGACCGGAATGCTCTCCGGTTGAAGGTTTGAAAAACTGTAATCGCCTAGAACTTTAATGTCGTCTCTAGGCGATTTTTTCAAGAGCAATAAGAATTTTTCTCTTGAAACTACGCTCCTATGTTTGGTGGTTGTTATTTAATTGAACAAACAAGCCAGTATTGTCCCCAATAAACTTGACTTGGGTCTGCAGATAGATTTTTGCAAAAAGACGTGCGCGTTGGCCTCCCCAAACAGCGGGGGCGGTGAAGGGTCGCGGGAGGAAGCATTTGTTTGGGGGAGATTTTTGGATACTTTTCATCGATTGGAAAAGTATCAAAATCCAACCTTTCCACTGCTACTTGAATTTTCTGGCCTTTAACACAAACCCCATGAATAAAAGTAACTCAATTTACTTTAGCTGATTACCTAATCATCTTTTAGCTAATCTTGCTTTAAGCCATCAATTGCCCATCTTGTAAATGCATGAGCCGCAACAAAACCGAGTACGATGAAATACCTTTTGATGAAGTCAGGTCCATTACTAGCCTTATTGGCCTGTATAGTTCTTCAAGGATGCCTCCAGCGCGAAATGAAAAAGCCTCAATACACCGCCTCAGCATGGGAGAATCCTGAATGGGAAGACCCGGAGATTTTCCAGATTAACAAAGAAGAACCGACCGCTTCATTTTACCGATATGCAAATGGTGAGGATGCATTGGCAAATGACAGCTGGGAGAACTCTCCTTTCTACCAGTCCCTCAACGGTACCTGGGATTTCTATTTTGCAGAAAATGTGCAGGCCCGACCCGAGGACTTTTACAAAGAAGGCTTTGACCGAGCCGGATGGGACAAGATCGAAGTGCCTTCCAATTGGGAGTTGAAGGGATTTGGGATTCCGATTTACACCAACATTACCTACCCTTTTCCTGCGAATCCGCCTTTTATTCCCCATGAAATCAACAATATCGGAAGCTATATACGCGAATTCGAGGTTCCGGAATCATGGGATGGAAAGGAGGTGTACCTGCACTTTGCCGGGGTAAGCGGGGCCATGTATGTTTGGCTCAATGGGGAGTTCATCGGGTACAATGAGGGCAGCAAAACTCCCGCGGAGTTTAACCTTTCCAAGGTTGTGAAGACAGGTAAAAACAGCATTGCTGTTCAGGTCGTGCGCTGGTCGGATGCCAGCTACATTGAAGACCAGGACTTTTGGCGACTGTCTGGGATCGAGCGGGATGTGTATGTCTATGCCACGAATCCTGTGACCATCAGGGACATTCAGGTGACGTCGGATGTGAGCGATGACTTTCGGGATGGGGAGTTTGGGCTTGAGGTCACGCTGTTGAATGCTACTAAGGCCAACAGCGAACAAACAGTTGAGGTCAAGCTGCTGGAGGGAGACAAGGAGATTTACACAGCATCAAAAACGGTAGCAGTTGCTCCGGGTAAGGCGACCACTGATTTCAAAACCATCATCCCTGATGTTACCTACTGGAACGCGGAAAAGCCGTATCTGTACACCCTGTTGATTTCTGCGAATGGAGAATCCACGTCCCTTAAGGTGGGGTTCAGGAAGGTGAAAATTGAAAACAGCCAGTTTCTGGTGAATGGGCAAGCAGTCCTGATCAAAGGGGTGAACCTTCACGACCACCATCAGGTCAATGGGCATGTGGTGACGGCAGATTTGACCCGGAAGGACATGGAGCTGATGAAGCAAAATAACATCAACGCCATCCGTTGTAGCCATTATCCGAAAAACCCGCATTTCTACAGACTGGCAGATGAATATGGCTTTTATGTGATTGATGAGGCCAACATTGAGTCGCACGGCATGGGCACCACCAATCAAGGGCAAGGGCTAACCCAAGACCTGGAAAAGCAGGCCAAGCACCCTGCCTACCTCGAGAACTGGCAAGTAGCCCACCTTGACAGGACCATCCGGATGTTTGAACGGGACAAGAATCACCCCAGCATTGTTACCTGGTCGCTAGGGAATGAGTCGGGAAATGGGCAGAATTTATTTGCAACCTATAAATGGCTAAAAGCCCGCGATGCCAGCAGACCGGTTCAATACGAGGGTGCTACCAAGTTTGAGAATACCGATATCCAGGCCCCGATGTATTGGGATATTCCGGCAATGCTGGCGTATGTGAAAGGAGAAAATACACGTCCACTAATCATGTGCGAATATGCCCATGCCATGGGCAACAGTTTGGGAAACTTACAGGATTATTGGGATGTGATCGAAGCTCATCCAACCATGCAGGGAGGCTTTATCTGGGACTGGGTAGACCAGGGACTGCTAACCCATAATGAGGCCGGTGAGGCTTATTGGGCATATGGAGGTGACCTTGGAGGTGCTGAACTTCAAAATGACAAAAACTTTTGTTTGAACGGGGTTGTCAATCCAGATAGGACGCCTCACCCTTCTTTATTTGAACTGAAGAAAGTGTACCAGTATGTCAAGTTTAAATTAGTCGATAAAAAGACTGGCGAAGTTGAAATCAAAAATATGTATGACTTCACCCACCTCAGTACCCTCAACTTTTCATGGAAGCTGATGGAAGATGGGGTGGAGAAAGCTTCCGGTACGCTTCCTGCCATTGAGGTAGGGCCCCAAAAGAGCCAAAGGGTCAAAATTGAGCTACCTGGACCGGAAAAAGTGTCCGCCGAATATCACCTTAATCTCTACGCACACCTGGCAGAGGCGCAGCCGCTTATTCCGAAAGGCTATTTTATGGCATATGAGCAATTTGAGCTTCAGAAAGGAAGTTATTTAACAAGTGCTGATGACGAGGCAGATAAGTTGGAGGTCACCAAGACAGATGCTACCCTTTCGATATCAGGGGATAATTTCCAGTTTGTATTTGATACCCGTTCGGGAGAATTGACAAGTATGGATTATGGGGATGGCAACCTCCTGCAACGGGGCTTCCAGCCTAATTTTTGGCGTGCACCAATCGACAATGATTTTGGTTACAATATGCCAGAGAAGCTTGGGGCCTGGAAAGCGGCGGGTAAGAATAAGGTCCTGACTTCATTCGAAGATCAGGCGGAGGAACATGCGGTAGTGGTTACCTCCATCTACACGATGGAGGAGGTGGAAGGTGCTACAGTTGAACTCCGATATCGCATTTCCCCTGGAGGAAAACTAACCCTGACTACCGAACTTCGCGGGGTCTCAGAAAAGCTTCCTGTGCTTCCACGGTTTGGTACCAATGTAATCCTCAACGAAGCATTCAATCAGGTAAGCTGGTTTGGTCGGGGGCCTCACGAAAATTACCGGGATAGGAAGACCTCTGCCTTGGTCGGGAAATATGCGGCAGCCGTGAAGGATCTGTACTTCCCCTACAGCCGTCCCCAGGAGAATGGGTATCGTACAGAGGTGCGTTGGGCAAGCTTCGCGAATGCAAAAGGCAAAGGCATTAAGGTCACGTCAGCAATTCCTTTCTGCTTCAGCGCTCATCACCAATACAATGATGACTTTGATCCCGGAAAGGCCAAAGCCCAGCGGCATACCACAGATATCATCCAGCGGGATTTGGTGAACCTCAATATTGACAAAGTCCAAATGGGAGTTGGAGGCGATAACAGTTGGGGGGCTATGCCGCATGATGAATACCTGATCTTCCCCAAAGACATGTCCTTTAGCTACGTGATTGAACCTTTGAGATGAAGGGAAGCTCAATCCTGTTTACCTCCGAATCCGGATGATAAACCTTGAAAAATGGAACAGCATTTCACTAACCTCTTTCAAAAAAAACCGACCATTCTGAGTACCTCTCCCGGGCGAATCAACCTGATTGGGGAGCATACGGATTACAACGATGGCTTTGTGCTGCCTGGGGCAATAGACAAAAAGGTCACCTTTTTATTGGCTGCAAATCAATCAATGACCTGCCGGGTGTATGCAGTTAATGCCGATGAGGTCATGGAGTTTTCATTAGCAGATATGAGCAGTCGGAAGGATTGGCGGTGGCAGAATTATGTCATCGGGGTAGTTGCAGAACTACAGGCTGCCGGAGCGGCGCTTCAGGGCTTTGATGCGACGTTTGAGGGGGATGTTCCCCTTGGCGCAGGACTGTCCTCGTCTGCCGCATTGGAATGTGCTTTGGCTGCTGGCCTTGATGCGCTGTTTGGGCTAGGCCTCTCAGGGACGGAAATTGCTCGAATTTCCCAGCTGGCAGAACATAATTTTGCCGGGGTGGCATGCGGCATCATGGACCAGTTTGCAAGTGTAATGGGAAAGGAGCAGCAGGTGTTCCGGTTGGACTGCCGCAGCCTCGAGTACCACTATTTTCCGATGGATTTAGGGGACTATCAATTGGTTTTGCTCAATTCCTGCGTTTCGCATGCACTTGCTGATTCAGCCTACAATGACCGGAGAAATGAATGTGAAATGGGCGTAGAGCTCCTAAAGCAGTTCGATCCTAAAATTCGCAAACTTCGGGACGTCAGCATGGAAATGTTAGAGGCCCACCGGGATGCTTTGCCTGAAATCGTCTACAGAAGATGCAAGCATGTGGTACAAGAGAACGAGCGTGTGCTGGCGGCCTGTGATGCCTTGGCTGCCCAGGATGTCGTGGCCTTGGGAGAACTGCTGTACCAGTCCCATGACAGTCTTTCGGGCTTGTACGAAGTAAGTTGTGAAGAGCTGGATTTTCTGGTGGATGTTACCCGTGCCAAAGACTTTGTCCTTGGAGCCAGGATGATGGGGGGCGGATTTGGGGGATGTACGCTGAATCTGATAAAGAGCCAAGAGGTGGCTATGTTCCTCCCTGAAATCACTCAGGCGTATCAGCAGGAAATGGGCATCACCCTACAAGTGTATCCCGTTTCACTTGGGGAAGGTTCGACCGCAATTCCGATACAAAATTAAGCCCCTCATGCATCAAGTAGAAGACTTGCCTTTCCTGTCGGCACAAGATGTGCTCCAGCTTCAAACCCACGGAGTGAAACTTGAACAGGTCAAAGAGCAGATCAGCCATTTCGTTTCGGGATTTCCTGCCCTCAAGCTGGTCCGACCCGTAGGGTATGGCGACGGAGTAATAAAATTATCCGAGGAAACAGCATCTACCTATTTTCAGCAGTTTGAACAAGCAGCTGAGAGAATGAACATTTGCAAGTTCGTGCCTGCTTCAGGTGCAGCCAGCAGGATGTTTCGGCTCCTATTCACCTATCTGGAAGCCAATAGGAGAGGGGAGAAGCTACAACAAGCGCAAGTGGACCGCTTTTTTGCAAACCTTCATCAGTTTGCCTTCTATGCCCCACTGAAAAACGCACTAGCAGAGAACGGCCTGGATTTGGATAAACTCCTGGAAAAGGAAGATTTCCTCCCTGTCCTGGAGTGCCTGCTCGGTGAAGCGGGCCTCAACTTTGGCCAACTTCCCAAAGCCTTGATCCCATTTCACCGCTACCCCGATCACTGCCGAACTGCAGTTGAAGAGCATTTGGTGGAGGGAGCCTTGTACGGTTGCTCTCGTGGCAACCATGTTCATGTCCATTTCACGGTTTCCAAGCACCATTTGGCAAGGATAAAAGAGCATGTCGAAAACGCTTTATCGGACTTAGAAGAAAAATTTGAATGTAAATTTCACCCTGATTTTTCCATTCAGCTGCCCAGTACAGATACCATTGCCGTAGACCTTGAGAATAAGCCTTTTCGGGATGAAGAGGGGAGACTGGTCTTGCGTCCAGGAGGACATGGGGCATTATTGGAAAACCTGAATCAGGTTCAAGCGGACCTCATTTTTATCAAGAACGTGGACAATGTCGTTCCTGAACACCTGAGTGCACCTACTGTTTTTTGGAAAAAGGTCATCGGAGGGGTATTGATCACCGTCCAGAAGCAAGTATTCGAATGGCTCCAAAGGATGGAATCATGGAAGACTTGGCCCACCGAAGAAAACGAATCCCAGGCAGTCGACTTTATCCAATCCAGCCTGAACATAGCCCTTTCATCCGACTATGCTGCAAGAAGTCCAAAGGTTCGGGTTGACATGATCCGAGATCTGCTAAACCGCCCCCTTCGGGTACTGGGCATCATCAGGACAGATGAACCCACAGGGGGTGGGCCTTTTTGGGTAGCGCATCCTAATGGATCCCAATCATTGCAAATTGTTGAAACCGCTCAGATCAATTTGAAGGACCCTGCGCAGAAATCTGTCGTTTCAGCATCATACTTTGCCAATATCACCGACCTCGTGTGCGGCATCAGGAACTACCGAGGCGAAAAGTTCGACCTCCTGCAATACCGTGACAAGGAAGCAGGGTTCATCGCTGAAAAGTCATTGAATGGTCGACCGCTGAAGGCATTGGAACACCCAGGATTATGGAACGGTGCCATGGCTTATTGGAATACTATTCTGGTGGAAGTTCCTCAGGAGACGTTTAATCCGGTGAAGTCGGTCATGGATTTGTTGGAGGAGGGGCACATTTGGGGGAGGGATAGAGCGAATTTGTTGAAAATTCGATTTTTTCAAGGATAATAAATCAGGCAGGCAGTGGCTCATTATATTGGTTCCTTGCATATGTTTATGCTATAAGCAAAATTAATTCAGGAGTGTACCAATATCCTCTTTGGGTAAAACCTTGGTGAAGGTTGGACAGAAAATGAATTTTTTTTGGGGAGTTCTTGTAAATAAAAGAAGCTGAAACTTCTGAGGAAACCCGTATAAATCGATAATGGTAAAAACATCTAATTCGATGGCGGAATACCAAGTATTCTGAGTACCCAAAATAGACATTAATTTAGGATAACTTGGCTCGAAAGGCGTGGTTCCTAAAGAAGGAAGGTCAGCATTTATTTCTACATAATCACCTCGCCAAAGGTCTGGAGTAACGTGACGTAGAACTTCTACTTCCAAAATGTCACCACTTAGATATTGGATTTTATATTTCTGGAGAGTCTTAAATTGGCCGGAAGGAGTCGTCCCAGAATATTTCAAGGTGATTAATTTCTCCCATTCTTCAGCACTTCTAGCTAAATTGTCTATTTCATTTTCAAATACTACTACATCAGGAATATAATGAGCAAAAAATGGAAATTTATTTTTTATTGAACTAATATCTTTTTTGATGATTTGGTTTCTCAGGCTCAAGTATTCAATCTCATCTAACTTAAAACCATTCCATGATAACCCAAAGTGATCTAATCCCGGACCGCCCGTAACTAAATATCTATTAAGCATTTCAAGTGGTGAACAAATACTAATCATTTTTC
>JBCDIQ010000209.1:0-10139 GCA_039024295.1 Bacteroidota bacterium
ACGCTGACAAATTCTGTGGGCGAAAGGGTAGCCATTATGTCGAACTTGTCGAGATATACATTAAGTGATTGAAAATACGTTTTTAGGACCTTTTTGGGTGCTCAAATTTGATCAAAATCACAGGCTGATAAGGAAGTTCCACGAAAATTGTGGAAGAACCCTTTTTTTAAAGAAGAGAAATCTAATAGAAGTGCTGAAAACGCCTCCTTTTCAAGCTTGTTCGCTTGTCCATTCTTTGCGTTATTACATAAACTTATGTACACATAAACCTTTACAAAACACACCATGAACCTCGGCGCATTTTCCGTAAGCCTGAATGTAAAAGACATTCACGCGTCAAAAGCATTTTATGAAGCCCTCGGATTTACCGTATTTGGTGGGGACATCACCCAGAACTGGCTGATCATGAAACAAGATAATACCCTGATTGGGCTGTTTCAGGGGATGTTTGATGCAAACATTATGACCTTTAATCCTGGCTGGGATGCCAACGCCAATACCCTGGAATCATTTACTGATGTGCGCAGCATCCAGCAAGGATTAAAAGAAAAAGGCATTGCCCTGGAAAGTGAAACGGATGTGAATGCTACCGGTCCAGGGCACATCAGCATCAAAGATCCTGATGGAAATGTTATTTTGATCGATCAGCACGTCTGAATAAACGCATGAACCATTCCTTCCTATGATTTAGCTTTTTGAAAATAGGTTATGATCACTGCCGGATACGGACGTTCCCATATTTATTGTGAATGATCACCTGGGAACCATTGGTTGAAGTCGTTCTTTGGCCGCCGAAGGAAGCCCTATAGGTAGTTAGCCCAGGCAGGCTTTGGTCTTCCAATATGGTCATGGATACCCGTTCCGCTTCATAATCCATCTTTCCGTACTGCAATTCAGCACTTAGGTTAAACTTAGCCGCTGGGTGGAATTCAATGTCGAAGGAGCAATAGTTGCCAATGAGTTTGATCCTGTCAAACTCAGGTAAGACCTCTTCGATCTGGAAGACGGTTCCATATTTTACCTCCAGGTCCAGGTAGTGCTTAAGCTCCTCAATAGATACTTTGGTTGCGCTGTATTCGCCTGCAATGGTACCGGCCTGCTTTACCACCAGCTTACCCAAGTTGGAGTTAAGGTCCAAACGGTTGACTTTGCTAACGGTGACATTTGCGGCATTGGTATTCAGCTTCAGGTTATCGGCCTGACCGATCATCAATTCCCCAAAGGAGAATTGAATGCTGCCGCCACCAAAGTTAGCAATGCTTGCGTCCCCAAACTCTGATCGGACCTCATTGCTCTGGCCGTTCAATGCACCGGAAGTAAGCTTTCCATAGCTCATATGCAGGTTCAGGTTTCCTTCACGGTCCGCGATATATACATCTCCAAACCTATTTTTCAGGGTGATGGGATTGAGCCGGGGGATTTTCACCATGTAATCCACCTTGATGCCTTTGGTGGCAGACCTCACCAGGGTCCCTGGCTCCTCCGTTTCCGTTTTCAGCGAAATAGAGGTGCCATCCTTTTTCTCTGTAATCCGAATCGCCTTAAGCCGCCTTTCGGCGGTGTATTCATCCTTTGCACGGGAAGTAATGGTGATCTTAATTGAGATTTCTCGGCGGTCCCAATTGTCGATATGAACCTTTCCATACCGATTGTCCAAGGTGAGCATATCAGTTGGACTTACGGCATAGGCCTTCTCTATTGTCCGGATAAGCTCAATTTCGCCACCGGCAAACAGCTGCGTGGGCAGCCATAACAGCGCGATGAAAAATAATTTAATCCTGTGTTGTGCCATGTCAGATAGCTTGTTCGTGCTGTGATTTCATAGATTGAATCTGCTTAAGAATGCTGAGCTGCTGCTGGAGCACCTCCATCTGCATCCTCAAGTTACTAATCATGGCTTTCACAATTTGTTCTTTGTCTTCTCCTTCGACCAATTCTTGCTGTAACTCACCATACAGCACCTTTAATCGCTCCAGGTCAGCATCGAAGGAATCATCTAACTCGATCCCTGACTGGCGGTAATCGGTGAGCATTGCCCGACGGTTTTCAATTTCGGAGGTATAAAAGGCTTCTATTTCCCGCAATTCTTGTGGGTAGTGCTGTTCATGTGAAGCAGTAGCGACAGGACTGTCACTTGACATCGAAAGAGCTTGCTGTACATGGTAGACGCCAAATGTGGTGCCTGCCAGCAGTGCGATAACAGCCGCAATGCGACTTATCCGTTGATACAATGGACGAACGGGCCGCAACTCCTGGTCAATCCCTTGCCAGATATGTGGTGACGGCTCGTATATATCCAACTCTGACTTATGGGTCTCGATATGTTTTTCGAGCTTTCCTTTCATTGAGTCTTTCATTGAGGAGTTCCCTTAACTTTTTTTTGGCCCGACTAAATTGCGATTTAGACGTGGCCTCACTGATATCCAACACCTGGCTTATCTCTCCGTGATCGTATCCCTCAATTACGTAGAGTGAAAATACCAGGCGGTAACCATCCGGCAACTGACCTATTGCTTGCCGAATTTCATCCATGGTCCAACACGACGGGATGGCTTCTGGTTCATGGGTTGGTTCCGGTAGCTGACCGTAAGCAACTTGCTCAAGGTCTATGAAATCAACCTTTTTCTTGCGCAAATGGTTGATGGCCGTGTTTACCACGATCCGTTTCAACCACGCCCCGAACGTGGACTCTCCCTTGAAGCTGTTGATATGCTTAAAAGCGCGCACAAAGGCTTCTTGAAGCACGTCTTCTGCTTCCATGTAATCATTTGAGATGCGGACAGACACGTTGAACATAGCTTTGGCATACTGCCGATACAGCTCGTATTGCGCCTTCCGGTCTCCACGCTTACACCGCTCGATGAGCGAGCTATGTATATCTCGGACAGCCGTCAAGGTTTTTACAGATTCACATTAGAGACAGCATATATGTAGGAAGGTTGCATCAATGAAATCTTTTATCGGAATAATCGATGAAAGACTTCTTTACTGCTCCCGTTTTTCTATCTCTCTGGCTAAAAATCGAAGGTATTTCCTGGCATCAAACAAGGGCCGGACCTGCTCCATGAGGCGTTTGGTTTCTGCGACACCGTTTTGATTCAAAAACTGAAACACAACCCGGGTGGCATAAACCTCAAAAGATTCCCCCACCAGTTCTTTTGCAGCAGTGTTCAACAAATTTACCCTTCCTGCAACTCCTGTGGCGAGTGCTTGCCCTTGATCAGCAAGTATTTTGTTGAAGTACGTATCCAGAAACAGATAATAATAGTAGGAAAAAACAGCTCCTTCGTTGCTCAGCATCACTTCATCCAGGTATCCAGGATAGGGTTCCTGGTTTTTGGCAGTAAATAGCTTCAAATACGCTTTCTGGTACAAAATTTCATTCTTTTCAAAATCAATGAACCAGGAAGGCAATCGGTTGGGGTCAGACCTGATGAGCAAAAAAGACAGCTCGTTTCGGGCAAGGGAATCAAAGAAGCGGGCCTGCTGTAGAAGATCCGGGCTTGCCATGGAAGTCTGAAATGCCCGTACTTGACTTCGACCCAGGCTTGTATTTTTCTCCCGGTAATAGTTACAAATGCCTTCGGTAAACCCCTGGAAACTCACAGAATCAATTTCCTGGCTTAGGCTGTCATAAAACAGGCTAACACTCAGGTTGCTGTCTGGAATCAGGAAAATGGAAATCGGGTTATCGTTCAGGTATAATTCCGCTGGACGGGGGCTATTTACCTCAAAGTTTACCACAAATTGTCCCTCCTCCAGAGAATCGGGCTGCGCTTCCAGGGTTTTGCGGCTACTTTCAATGATGTTGTGAAAAATTCCATAAACACTGTGGTCCATCTCTGAAGGATAAACCCGCACATTGACCTGAGTAGTATTGTAAAACGCAAAAGCTGGTTCGGGGACAGTGCGATGGGTGGCGTAATAGCTCAGCCCGATGACATAAATGCTCATCATGAACACAATCACCCAAGGGATAATGGAGTTGGTGCTTTGCTCAGGGACTGCAAACGGGGAGCGAGCATCGGGTTTTATGGAAGGATCTTCAGCCATGTTGAGGTTCAAGGCAAAGGATTATGGTTGGTGAAAAATATGGTGCATCCGCAAAGAAAGGGCTGTGAGCACCATTTGAGGATTCCCATTACCCGTAATTTGGCGTAGGCTTTCCTCTAACTCCAGAGAAATTAACGCCACCCGTTCGGGATTTGCAAAAGCAGAAAACTTCTGGTGAAACTCTCGCTCATTTTGGGTAACCAGGGCCAGCTGCTGGAGGTCCAGGTTGTAAAGCAAAGAGTCCCGTATTTTTTTCAGGGCAAATTGCAAAAACAGCTTTTGGAATTCCTTGCTCTCGGTATAGATTTTTTCAATCTCCAGTTGAATCCGGTTGTAGCGCCCCTGGAATACCACCCTAAGCCAGTTCATATACAACTGGTTCAAGGCATGGGTACTTTCGGCCATAAAATCCAGGGCATTTCCCACACTCCCTTCCGAAATACCCGCAAGCTCTTTGGCCTTTTCTGCCGGCACCTCTTTCTTATCTGTAAGGTAGCTTTGGATCATGGGGGCTGGAATGCGACCTAGTGCTACTTGCTGACACCGTGATCGTATTGTGCCCAGTAATCGACTAGGATCCGAACAGGTCATCAACAACAAGGTGCGATCTGGTGGTTCTTCCAGGAGTTTCAAAAATGCATTTGCTCCCTGCACATTGATGAACTCTGCATTCCAAATCAATGCAATTTTGTAAGGTGCTTCGAATGCCTTCAGGGAAAGGTCACGCTTTAACTTTCGGATTTCTTCTACCCCGATCATCAACTGCCGGTTGCTGGCCCCTAACACTTCTTGCCAATTATTTAGGCCCGCATATGGACTTTCAAGGACCATTTCCCGAAACTCTTCCAGGTAATTCTCACTCAGAACTGGCTTGTTGTTCTCTGACTTAGAAATAATAGGCAGAACAAACCGTAAATCCGGGTGTATTCCCTTGCTGATTTTCAGGCAATTGGGACATTTCCCACAACTGTCCGTTTCTGTAGGGTTTTGACAATTTATATACTGGGCCAACGCCCTCGCCAAGGCAAGCTTCCCAACTCCGGCTGGACCTCGCAGCATCAGGGCATGGGGCAGCCTTCCCTGCTGGATAAGGCTCCGCAGGTGAGCTACCGTTTCTGTTTGCCCCACCAGGTCCTGAAATTTCATACTCAAAGATAACCAGCTTTGCGGGGAGAGAAAAGAGGAGTGCTAAAGAGAAGATTGGGAGAACAAACAATGGGCACAAACTATTCCCTAAACACCACCTCCAGTAAGGTATGCCCTACTGCCCCTAGGGGTTCTGCGGAAATCACGTCCAGGTCATCATCATGGGTGTGCCATTGTTCAAAAAAGAGACGGTCTGCTCCGCTATCAGGGAGGTCAATGATATTGATGCATGGAATTTTAGCCCAGATATTGATGTACAAATGGTCATCAATCACACCGCGCACTTCCGTATTCGTGAAATAGCGTCCGTAGCCCAAACGTTGCCCTGTTTTCCATACTTTGTCTACAATATGAGAGGCGTATTGCATGGAGAATCCCTCTTTCTTGAACAACGCATTTTCCGCTCCTACCATGTCCAGGTTGATGCCATACATGGCGTTATACCCTGCAATGTGAGGGTTGCGGGCCCAGTACTGAGACCCCAAACAATAGGAATCCTGAATATTGGGGTCCGGGTTTCCGTGGTCTTCTGCATCCCACAAGAAAAGGTCAACGCCGATATTGGGGGGAAGTTGGTGCAGGTGCCGCGCCAATTCAAGTAATACGCCGATACCACTTGCCCCATCATTCGCACCCGGAATGGGTTCCTGCTGACGTTCATCATCCTCGTCTGCGAAAGGCCGCGTGTCCCAGTGAGCACTAATCATGATTCGGCGCTTTACATCAGGGTTGAAGGAGGCGATAATGTTTTGCATGCTGAGCTTCACCGGACGTCCCTGCAGGTCAAAACCATCTACCACATCAGATTGAACAAAGACTTTTGCCCCAGGCTGGGCCTTGAGAAAATCTATCATCCAGTTGGCACAAGCACGATGTGCAGGGCTATTGGGCACTCGGGGTCCGAAGGAAAGCTGTTTTTTAACATAAGCATAAGCAGAGTCCTGAGAAAAAACAGGAACGTTTACCTGGGGTATTTCAGGAGCGGGCTTTTGCTTTTCTTTTTGAGGGGCTGACTCCTTACAACTTGTCAGTGATAAGGCTGCCGCTGCTAAAAGAAGCATGAACCATTTACTTATCCAGCTTCCACTCCGTGCCATTGGGGGTGTCTTTAAGGTGAATGTTTAACTCGCCAAGCTTATCGCGGATAAGGTCTGCCACTTCAAAATTCTTTTCTTTGCGGGCACCTGCACGAAGTTCGGTTACCAACCCCATCAAGCCTTCTACCAAACCATCTTCTGTACTGTCAGAAACAGTTGAGACAGGTAAAAGTCCCAAAATATCATAAAATACCGTGTGGAAATCCCTTCTGAACTGCTCGAAGGTCTCCTCTGCTACCGGAATAGCCTTTCCCTTGTCTTCCATTTTAAAGATGATCGGAAGCACCTCAAATATCCGGGCTATGACCCGTGCAGTATTGAAGTCATCATTCATGAAGGCCTCGCAATCGCGGAGGAAGGTTCCGAGGTGCTGCTCCGTTTCAGGTTGGGGGTCCATTGCCCGATCAAGCGGGCTAATGCTATCCAAAATGGAAAGTGCTTCGCAGATTCGGAGGTATCCCTTTTCAGATGCTTGCAAGGCATCATTGCTAAAGTCGAGGGTACTTCTGTAATGCGCCTGCAAAATGAAGAAGCGGATATTCATTGGGGTATACCCGCGGTCCAGCAATTGATGGTCCCCTGAGAAAAACTGGCGCAAATCGATGGCATTCCCTAATGACTTACCCATCTTTTGTCCATTCAGGGTAATCATATTATTGTGCATCCAATAGCGAGCTTCATTGAGCTGCTCTTCTGGTGCGTGGCAGTTGCAGGCATTTGACTGGGCGATCTCAGCCTCATGGTGGGGAAACAGCAAATCCATTCCACCGCCGTGGATGTCGTATTTTTCTCCCAGGTACTTGGTGCTCATGACTGTACACTCAATGTGCCAGCCCGGAAACCCAGATCCCCATGGGGAGTCCCAGCGCATAATATGGGTAGGATCAGCATTCTTCCAAACGGCAAAATCTGCAGGATGGCGTTTTTCCTCGCTTCCCGTCAAGTTGTCCCGGCTAACCTCCCGCATATTTTCTAAATCTCGGCCTGAAAGCTTACCGTACTTGAAGTCCTTGTCGTACTTCGCTACATCAAAGTACACAGAGCCGTTCGAGACATAGGCGTAGCCATTTTCTATGATTTTTTGCACCGCAGCTATCTGCTCAGGAATGTGACCTGTGGCACGAGGCTCAATGCTGGGGCGCAGCATGTTGAGCTTTGCCATGTCCTCGGTGTAGGCATCGAGGTATTTCTGAGCAATTTCCATAGGCTCTAATTGCTCCAGGCGAGCGCGCTTCTCCACCTTGCTTTCTCCATCGTCAGCATCGTTGACGAGGTGGCCCACATCTGTGATATTGCGGACATAGCGAACCCTGTATCCCAAATGTTTGAGGTACCTAAATACGATGTCAAAGGAAAGAGCCGATCGGGCGTGGCCTAAGTGGGGGTTGCCATATACTGTGGGACCACAAACATATAGTCCTACAAAAGGCGGCTTTAAGGGCTCGAATTTTTCTTTTTTACGCGAAAGGCTGTTGTACAAATGGAGTGTGTCCATGCGTCTGTTTTGGGGCCACAAATATAGGGATTTTTTGAAGAGGAATACCTGCTAGCAGGTAATTCATTTGCTACAACCGAAAGTTTGACAAGTCGTCACAACCTTTTCAGGCAAAACTTTCAGCTGTCCCATATGCTTACAACAACAGATGCGTAACATTGAGAGATGGATTTGAGTAAAAAGACGTGTTTGGGCCCGATAAGTTCCCAGAGGTACGTGAACGGTCAAAAAGCGTAGGAAATCAGACTTCCTTTCTAAGCCTGGCGACCGGAATCCCCAGTTGTTCGCGGTACTTTGCCACAGTGCGCCTAGCGATATTGTAGCCTTTTTCTTTCAGCATGGCAGCAATTTTATCGTCCGATAATGGTTTGCGCTTGCTTTCCCCTCCGATGATTTCTTCCAGCGACTTTTTTACCTCACGGTTTGACACCATGCCATCCTCTGTCTCAATTCCCTCCGTAAAGAAGAATTTCAACTGATAGATGCCAAAATCTGTCTGGACATATTTGCTGTTCGCTACCCGGCTCACTGTGGAGATGTCCATGTTGATGGTTTCGGCAATGTCCTTGAGGATCATGGGCCTTAGTTTTTTCTCATCCCCATTAGACATGAAAAACTCTTTTTGCTTGTTGGCGATGGCTTCCATCGTATTCAGCAAGGTAAACTGACGTTGCTTAATGGCATCA
This sequence comes from Bacteroidota bacterium, assembly GCA_039024295.1. GTDB lineage: Bacteria > Bacteroidota > Bacteroidia > J057 > J057 > JBCDIQ01. The sequence goes on from JBCDIQ010000209.1 coordinate 8,478, forward strand.
ATGAACCACTGGGCTGCCTCAATCCGGGACTTCACAAAGTCAAAGGTCTCTTTTACCTTGGCATCTTTTTTCCCATTCGCCTTGTGCAAATTTTTGTACTCGCTGTACATATTCACATAAGAGCGGCTCACCTTGAGGTCTGGCGCGTTCCGGTTGTTCAATCGGATTTTGATGGCACCATTTTCTACACTCAGGATAAAGTCAGGAATGATGTACTCGTGTTTCACCACTGACTGAGATTCTCCCGGCTTAGGATTAAGACGAGTGATCAAGCTGTAAGCCTCCCTAAATTGGTCCTCGGATAGGTTTAGGCGAGAGCGCAGCTTGGAGAAATGCTTTTTGGTAAACTCTTCGAAATATTTTTCCAGAATGGCTCGTGCATGACGCACCTGGGGCACATCCTCTTTCCTTTCCAATTGGAGGAGTAAACATTCCCGGAGGTCGCGCGCTGCCACCCCTGCCGGATCAAATCGCTGTATTTTGTGAAGTACTGCTTCTACGGCTTCTGGCTTTGTGGCCAGGTTATAACGAAATACCATATCATGTACCATGGCCTTGACTGGCCGCCGCAGGTACCCGTCTTCGTCTATACTGCCAATAATATGGTCGCCAATGATGTGCTCTTCTTCTGAGAGCTTGAGCAGTGCCATTTGGTCAGAGAGCTGATCATACAGGGATTTCATCTGTACAATGGGTGCCTCATATTCGTCCTCTTCATCACGTGGTGTGCTGGGAAGGCTGGTACGGTAATCATAGCCGTCATTTACGAGGTAGTCATCAATAGCAGCTTCTTGTTTGGCTGCTTCTTGTTCCTCGGCAGTAGGTTCATCTCCGTCTTTCCGATCCAGGTCTTCATACTCCCCACGTCCTGTCTCTTCCTGAACGGACATCTTTTCATCTTCCAGGGCAGGGTTTTTTTCTATTTCTTCCTTAATCCGCTGCTCCATCGTAGCAGTGGGAATTTGCAGCAGTTTTATAAACTGAATCTGCTGGGGGGATATCTTCTGAAGGAGCTTGAGACGTTGGCTTTGTTTTAACATGAAATATGACGCTACAGGGATTTGGTTTAAGAAAATACAATTTACAAAATGGAAACTAAAGTAATTGTACTAAATGATCATAGGTATTACGCGTCGTATAGCAACGTACAAAATTTCATGCCAATATTCAATTTGCTATGCATGGATAATTCAAATCAATGACCTAATTGACTGATTATAAGACAGAAAAACTATGGAAAAAATTATGAATTTTCTTGTTCCTCTTCTCGTAGTATTCTAAGGGGCCTCACCATGCTTTCCTCCAATGAAATAAATGTTTCGGTGCGCTGAATACTAGAGATCGGTTGAATCTTATCATTCAAAATGTTGCGAAGTTCCCGAGTATTTTGACACATGATCTTCAAAAAGATGCTGTATCTCCCTGTGGTATAATGAATTTCTGTTATTTCAGGTATCTGCTTCAGGCGTTCTACAATCTGGTTGTAAAAGGACCCCTTCTCCAAAAAGACACCAACAAACGCGCTTATATCGTACCCCAACATAGAAGGATCAATCTCCAGGTGAGAACCCTTCACAATCCCCATCCCCATCATTTTTTTCATGCGCACATGCACCGTTCCGCCTGAAACCACCAACTGCTTGGCAATTTCTGTGTAGGGCG
>JBCDIQ010000210.1:0-10068 GCA_039024295.1 Bacteroidota bacterium
AAGGCCCAACAATTCCTACAAAACCTCAGACGGACCTTCATACAAGTTAGGTGCAACTATCACAAGCAGCGGCAGCCTAGAAGGATAGCTCAAACCACGTTGCGCACCGCATGAACAGCCACGTTGTTCAGCAGACCCTAAGTAAAGAATGGTTATACCTCTGTCATCGAGCCTATCTCTCTTCCAACCGATACTCAATCGCACCACAATCTGCATTTAACGTCTCAATCTGTTCTTGATGCCCCTCTTTCAAGAAGGAAACAAATACCTCTTCATATGCTGTCCATGTCCCGCCAATTGGGGTATTCCTACATGTTTTCACCAAGCTGAATATCCAACGCCCTTTCTGCAAGATCATCCCCCCTGACTTTGATTGGTCAAAGAAAAAATTCACCCTTTTCTGCTCTGATTCGCTGAGAGCGTCTAGCTCAAAACGGTTTGTATTCGCTAATTCTTTCAGTTGCTCAAATGCAATTTGGGCTTTGTGCTCATCTGTGTATTCAAGGCTAAACAAGAGGAAATGCTCGTATTGATAGGGCTCAATGGACTTGGGATAATTCTCATTAGAAAATGCTGCGATCCTCTTAAGTCCCTCTTTTGAAAATATCGTCAAGTGTTTGGGAGCTTTATCTGGATCTGGAAATTTATGGGTTCTGAATTCATCGCCATGAACGTGTGTTGCGAACTTCTTGACCCTTGTGAAAATGGGGATTTCCTTTTCAGGCTGGAGCGATCCCGACAAATTGGTGTCTCTTGTAATCTGATCAGCAATGGGTTGCTCAGGGGCTGTTTCTCCTATTCCAGGCGCTGGTGTACATGAATTGACTACAATAAAGAATAAGATGAATAACCGGATTTGTGCTTTCATGCTACTTCGCTATAAATTTCCCTTTCCCATTTAGGAAGTATTTTTTCGTTTGGCTGGAATCAAAAAATAGGACTTCTTTGGATTCGTCATACCCAAAGCTTTTGGTGATGACTTCGATATCTTGCAGGCTTTCTATCTTCCCAAAAACAGATTCAACATCTGAGGCTTCTGAGCCCAACAATAGCCTATCAATGAATTGGCCAGAAGGTGATATGGAGAATAAATGGTAAGACCTACCTACGCTATAAACTTCTTGGATGACTACTACCCAAAATCCGAATTTATTGGGGATATTGATACCTAAATAATAGGCATATTGCCTTTCATCCTCTTCAAAGTAGGTAGAATCGTTCATAGCATATTCAATGAAAATACTGTCTTCCAATACAAATTCTGGATGGAGGTTAACCTCTGGCTCCGGTCCGAAGTGCAGGGGGAATGATGCGGTAGCAAATTGCTGTATTATACACTGAATATGGTCTGCCACCTTGCTTTCCACACACACGTCTTTTCTATATTCAGGGCTGTTTGCAAAGGGGTTCAAGTTGGTGTCGACTTCATTTGCCAATTTATTCAATGTCTGGTAGTCATAACTTTCTAGTCGCTCGATTTTTGGGCAGGTGGTATGCTGATTTTCAATACCATTTGGGCACCCCATTAAAAGAAGTGCGACGATTACTAGGGAGATTTTGCTATCCATTTGTCCAGTAGTTGAAAGTATCTAGAGAGAATGAAAGGAGTCATCCCAGCTAGAAATATTAGCTAATTCATCCACGACCTCTCGGGTAAATACTCCAGACGTGGAGTGGCTTATATCAAGTAAACGACCGAGTCCATTCTTAAAAGCTGGCCAACTATTGAATACCCCGTCGTACAACCGTTTTCCATAGAGGTGCCTAGGATAAATAATCCTTGTCATAAAACCGTAATGATCCTCATAGTCTAACTTTGGCCACTCAGCATTTAGAATACTATTCAACCCAAATATCTTTTCAAGCGACCTTACGCCTTCAGCGTCTAAAATCAGGTCCGGTATCGGAAAAGAATCGCCGTACTTATTCACTAACAGAACGAATAATCTCTCGTCATCAAAAGGAAGTCTCGGACAAATGGCAATTATTTTAATGTCATCTAACCTAATCGAAAACCCTTCGCAATACATAGATAATCCAATTTTCTCCTCTGGAATAGGATTGAATTGCAACCAAGTATCATCAACTATTGTCAGCCCCAGTTTCATGTTAGTTGGTATTTTATGCTAAATGCCTCTAATTCTTCTCTCAAATTACCAAAAAGTCAGTATTTCCAGTACCGTTTCCTGGGTTCCCCCCTCAATTCAACACCTCCAATATCACCTCTGTCAGGTCAAATCGAGGAAAATCTCCGGTATTGTTCAGCAAGATAATGCTGATGCCTGCATCAGGCTGGGTGAGGACCATGGAATAAAACCCCATATCCGTTCCGGGGTGGTAGTAGCGAGGATGCTTGTCAGAACGCTCAAACAGGTATTTATCAATCATCCAGCCGTAGCCATATCCCGCTCCCCAGTCGCGGTATTCAGCTGAGGGCGTTAGCATACGCTGGTAGGTGACAGGGGAGAGGAGGTCCCCTCGCTGGATGGCCTGGGTCCAGCGTAGCAAATCATCCACAGTGGAAATGACGCCCCCTGCACCCCGAACATTGTCCATAGGATAAACGGGTTCGGGCAGGCTGTATAAAAATGCAGGAATGGTCTTCTGCCCATTTATTTGCCCTCCCACAAATGTGTTGTTCATGCCCAACGGAGAAAAGACCTGTGTTTCCAGAACTTCTTCGAAAGGCTTACCCGTTACATGTTCTACTACCTGGGCAAGCAGCACGTAGCCAGAATTGGAGTAACTAAAGCCTGAGTCCGGTTGAAACAACAGCGAATCCGAGAAGAAGCGGGTTCTCAATTCCTCGTCCGAAAAAGAGTTATTGATGACCTGAGGCGCATAATCAGGATGTGAAAGGAAATCATTCAGCCCTGACTGGTGGGTGAGCAACTGTTTCAGGGTAAGGCTCTTGTGTAGGTAATCTGGGAAAAATTTTCCGAGGGAATCCGTAAGCGAAAGCTTCTCCGCTTCTGCCAACTGCAGGATAGCCATGGCAGTGAACGGCTTACTCGACGAGCCGATTCGAAATCGGCTTTTTATGCTCCCTTCGAGAGAATCTGCCAGGTAGGATTTTCGGAACACCACTTTGTTCTCATGTGCGATGAGCACATTTCCCTGAAAGTTTCCCTGCTCATGGTAGGCTGCCAAGAGCGTATCAAGTCGGAGCGCAACATCTTTGGGAAGCCGATGGACTTTTTCTGAGATCCTCTCTTTGAGCTGGGAAGAAGCGTTCCGCTGATAAATGGCATGCGCCACTGTTTGGTAGTCCACATCCGGTACCACAACTGTTGTGTTTTCCCAAAACAAGGTATCGTAAAAGGTTCCTTCCGGACTGATCCAGTTTTCTTTATTCAGCACTTCCTCTTTGGGAAATGGGGCTGAAACTTCCAGGTCCAGGTCTGTAACTGCCCGGATCACCCCGATTTCCAACTGATGGGTCTTTCGGCCTCCTTCCTGGGATAGCTTATAGCTGCCATCATGTGCAGAATTCCGCAGGTAGTACTTCTGACCAATTTTTTGGTAGGCGAAAGACTTGCATTCCTTGTTGATGGTCATGGACATACCCATAACTCCTAGCAACGCCCGGGTAGCAGCACTTCCAAATTTGGTGTAAGGCAGCGTTGAGGGGCTGATGCAAAAGTCGGCTTCCAATACAGCAAAGGTAGCCGTGCTAATGTAACAGGTCCCCTCGTATCCCATTCGCTTTTGGCCAATTTTGGGTTGAAAACGAATTCGAAAGGCTTCTTCTTCTGCGAATGGTACCTTCCCATCCAGGAAAAACTCATATCGTTTCCATAGGGCAGGGTTAAAGAGGGGGGATTCATCAGGATCAAACACCAGGTCGGAAGTTGCCAGGGCCTTTGATTTCATTCCGATGATCATATCTCGAAGGACTTCCTGGTCTTTGACATTGCGGGCCTTCAGCAATTTTACCCGATTTTGCTTGAGTGGCTGGGTATGGTATACCTGATAAGCGGCTTCGGAAAGCTGGAGGTGGCGCGTTCCTTCAAGGATTTTGAGTCGATAAAATTCGTCGCTTACATAGGGCGATTCATAATAATTCGTTGGAATGCTGTCCATAGCTGTTTTTAGAACCCCCAGGGCAGTGTACCCGGTTAGGGTAACCTCCTCCAGTTCGAAGGGATTTTCCTCCATGGCAATCACCTTTGTTGATCTCAGCTCCTTTACTGATAAGCAGGTAGTTTGGTATCCTAAGATCGAAAAGCAGACGGTATCGGACGAGAGGGGAGCCTGCAGGACGAGTTCGAATTTTCCCTGTTCATTGCTGAGGGTTCCCCTGCCAGAGGCCTTTGCGTACAAGGCCGCAAACGCAATGGGGTTCTGGGTTTTTGCATCTAGAATGGTTCCTTTCAGGCTCAGCGTAGTGGCTCCCTGAGAAAAAAGGCTTCCTACATACAAGCCTACCAGGATCAATATTCCTCTTAAGCATTTCATACCCTAAGGATGGAGTTACCTGACCAAATGCTGCATTTTTGATGTAGTACTAAAAAAATGCACTAACCCCTGGAATACATCTAAAACCACGTAGTGACATGATTATGCTTTTTCTCAACAAAGACAAAACCCGTCTCACAAGTGTGAAACGGGCTTACGATTCAAGCTTTTGGTCTGACTATTTGCCAAATTAGGATTTTTTCATGTCTTGTGCAATAAGCTCAGCCAAATCCATCACTTTCACATCTGCTTCTTTCTCAAAGTGCTTGACCCCATCGCTCATCATGGTCATACAAAACGGACAAGCAGCTGCAATAATATTCGCGCCGGTGGCCAAGGCTTCCTCGGTACGTTCGATATTGACTTCCTTATTGCCGCGCTCCGCGTCCTTGAACATTTGTGCACCACCGGCTCCACAGCAAAGCCCTTTGGTACGGCACCGCTTCATTTCAGCCAGATCTGCGTCTAACGCTTGGAGGACCTTCCTGGGTGCTTCGTAGATGTTATTGGCACGCCCAAGGTAGCAGGAATCATGATAGGTAATTTTCTTGCCTTTGAACGAGCCGCCTTCCTGCATCTTGACCTTTCCCTGGTCAATTAGCTCCTGCAAAAAGGTGGAATGGTGGATCACTTCATAATTACCGCCTAGTGCAGGGTACTCATTTTTGATGGTGTTGAAACAATGCGGACAAGCCGTGATTATTTTCTTTACCTCATACATATTGAGCAGTTCGATGTTTTGCATCGCCTGCATCTGGAAGTGGAATTCATCTCCTGCGCGCTTGGCAGGATCGCCCGTACAGCTTTCCTCTGGTCCCAACACGGCGTAGTCAATTCCCAATGTGCTGAGGATTTTCACAAATGCACGGGTTACGCGCTGGTAGCGGCTGTCAAATGAGCCAGCACAGCCGACCCAGAACAGGTATTCGGGGTTGTGCCCCTTGGCTACTTCATCCGCCATTACCGGGACAGAAATTGAAGTAGAAGATGGGGTGGTGGTTGGCATATTCATATTTCTTTTGTGGTTACTTGGTTGTGAGAGGATGTTGGTTACAAATCAGTGTGTCATAGTAATTTACTGGCAATTTGTCGGATAGAAGATTTGCAGCGCATGCCATTCAGGACTACTTTTCCGCAACTACTTCTAACTCATTTGCCCAATCAAAACGGCTGGCTGCTGGCATCGGCCAGGGAGCCCCGTTGTTTTCAATGTTATTGGCCATGGCTTGCCATGCCTCAGGCATCTTACTTTCTTCCATGACAAGGTAACGCCTCAAGTCGACAATGATGTCTACCTGATTGATGTTCACCGGACAGGCTTCCACGCAGGCGTTACAAGTCGTACACGCCAGAAGCTCCTCTTCAGTGATGTAGCGTTCACCCAGCAACGTATTCGCAGCTGCTTCCTCTGCACCAGCTACACCGTTTCCAGGAACCATTACGCCTTCTTCATTGGGAACCAGTTTGAATTTCTGGATTTCTTCCAAACGGTCGCGCACGTCCATGACAATTTTTCGAGGGGAAAGCTTTTTGCCTGTGATGTTCGCTGGACAAACAGAAGTACAGCGACCGCATTCGGTACAGGTGTAGGCATCCATCAGGCTTTTCCAGGACAAATCTGTCACATCGCGGGCACCGAATCGTAGAGGAGCATTAGGATCCTCAGCTGGGGTGTAGGAAGGATCAAACATCGCCTTCATCTCTTCTGTCACCTGGGGCATATTGCTCAATTCCCCTTTAGGCTTGAGGTTGACATTGGAGAAATACACATTTGGGAAAGCCACCAAGACATGGAAATGCTTGGAGATAGGTAAGTAGTTCATAAACGCCAGAATCCCAATGATGTGTCCCCACCAACCAATTCGCTCCAGTAGGTGCAAGGTTCCTGCATTGGTCCCCAGTATTTGCAAGGAGGCGAGCCCCTCGCTGACGGGATAACTGCCGGGCAATTCTCCGGGAGATAACACTCCTACACCAAGGTTGTGAAGGGTAATGTCAGCAGTATTGAACATCAAAAGTGCCAACATCAGCGCGATTTCTGTGATCAAAATTACATTTGCGTCCAGATGGGAATAATTGCGTACCCGAATCAGTCCCTTTGACTCCTCCATTTCCTGCCCACTGAACCGCTTCAGCTTGACCACGTTTCTACGGACCAATAGGATACAAGAAGCTACAATTACCAATACTGCCAGCAATTCATTGCTAAACATCAGTCCGTCGTAGAGGAAGCCAGTATACTGCCCGAGAATACGATGCTGACCGGCCAATCCATCAATGATGATCTCCAGGACCTCAATGTTGATGATAATGAAGCTGATGTACAAAATGAAGTGAAGGGTGGCTGGAATGATGCGTTTGAACATCTTTTGCTGGCCAAAGGCCACCAGTACCATGTTCTTAAGGCGTTCCTGAGGCCGGTCTGAACGGTCATCCGGCCTGCCCAGGTTAATGTTCTGCCGAACCCGTTTTATTTGCCAGGCAAATAACCCCAGACCGGCAATTAAGACACAAAGAAAAATTAGGTTGCTCATCGCTTGGATATGAGAGAAAGAATAATAAGCTATTGTAGAAAGTAACACATACTAACCTTTACGTGTTACGCAAATTTAGTATGCATGCATAACAAATATACAAAAAAATACCAGAAATTTCCCAAACGTATTGTCCCTGATTCCTTCCCTGCAAGAAAAAACTTTACCTTTACTGCTAACTGAAGAATCCTCTCATCACTTGAGTAACCTCCGAAAAGACCAGGAAAAAATTGCCCGCGTGCGGCGCTTGCTGGAAATGCCCAAAGCGCCTATCAGGAAGATTATTGGTACCCTTCACCCTACGGAAGTGGCCCTGGTACTTGAAGAATGCGAGGAGGAAATGCAGAAAAGCATTGTGCGGCAACTTCCCAGGGAGCTTATTTCACAAGCCATTGCGGAAATGGACGAAGAAACCAACCCTGGAGAACTGCTCACGCTGCTTCACCCAGAAGCAGCGGCAGAGTTGGTAAACGAACTCGAGCCGGATGACGCAGCCGACCTGCTTGCCCAAATTTCTGAGGAACATAAAGACAGCATCCTTCGACACGTGCCAAGGGAAGAAAAGGTGGTCATCAACCAACTCCTTACCTATGACGATGACACTGCCGGAGGCCTCATGAACCCGGAATTGGTCAAGGTTCAGGAGAACTGGTCCACGTTGGTGGCACTGAAGGAAGTGGTGAAGCAATCTGAGGAAATGGAGGCCTTTTACGCCATTTATGTCGTGAATGATGCGGGCCAATTGACGGGCTATCTAACTTTCAAGGCACTGGTACTAAGCCGAAAAGACCAGCAGGTACAGGAAGTGATGGAGTCGGATGTCGTTTCGGTTGAGGTGAACATGGACCAGGAAGAGGTAGCACGGAAAATGTCCCAGTACAATTTGCCTACGCTGCCCGTAGTTAACGACAACCATGAACTCATTGGCCGGGTAACCTTCGATGACATCATGGACGTCATGGAGGATGAAAATACCGAAGACATCCTGAACTTTGCCGGGGTTTCGGAAAATGCCAGCCTGAGAGGCGGTTGGGCGGACTCAGTGAAAAGCCGCATTCCCTGGCTGATGGTCAACCTGATGACAGCTTCTCTGGCAGCATTTGTGATCTCACGTTTTGAAGATACACTGAGCAAAATTGTGGTGATCACCTTTTACATGCCCATCATTGCAGGGGTGGCCGGGAATGGCGCGACCCAAACATTGGCAGTGACCATCCGCAGGATTTCGACCGATGGGATTCCTCCCAATAAGGCGGTATCGGTTATCCTGAAAGAAGTGGGGGTGGGCATCATTAATGGATTAATGATTGGGGCCATTGCTTCCATGATCGCCATTGCCACGAATTCCAACCCCATGATTGGCCTGGTGGTATTTTTTGCCATGTGTGCCAACCTCATGATTGCCGGGCTGGCAGGCTCATTTTTTCCTATCTTACTGGAACGCCTGGGCGTGGATCCCGCAGTAGCTTCCTCCATCCTCATCACAGCCTTCACAGATGTGATCGGGTATATCCTGCTGTTTGGATTGGCGACCCTGGTGCTGCTTTAGCAATCGCCTTGGCCTTTTTCACCGGAAAGGATAGATTATGATGTAAGGCGATATAATTTTTCAAGAATTAAAAATTCATCTGTGGTTTATATGAGGCTTTTTGGCATCCGGATGATTATTGGGCTACTTTTATTTACAACTTTACATGCGCAAGAAGTAGCTATTAGAAATAGTTCAACTTATATCCAATCCCTACCAGATTCGATTTTAAACTCAACTATGCTATATGTTTCTGGTTCTAATTCAGACTCAGTGCTAGTTCCCGAGATTAGGTATTTTACAAAAGCTAAGAGAATAACACTAATAGGCATAAAGCATATACCAGACTATTTTTTTAAGCTAAAGGAATTGGAAGAGATAACGATCCTTCATTCATTGATCGATAGCATTCCTGATGGAATCTCACACTTAAAGCGATTGAAAAAGATTGAAATTTTACATTGTCCGGTCAAAAAAATACCGAGTGATTTACAAGAACTGGATTCATTAGAATCATTGATATTATTAAAAACATGTGTGAGAAATATTCCTCCAAAGATTTTCCAAAAAAGCTCATTGAAGACTATTGGTTTTTGTGTTGATTGCCTTGAAGAATTACCTTACGCGTTGGCTGATTCAAAATCAATTCAATCAATTGAAATGTTTTCATGTTGTTCAAATCCTAGGTGTGGTATAAAGCCTATTGATACTATTAGTATACGTAAATTTAGAAATTTCCTTAAGGAGAAAATGTCTCCTGAAGTATTGATTTATTAAGTTTTACAAGAAGAACAATAAGATTGAACGCACTAAGTCGGTAAGCAGCTCAGAAAAGCGTGTTAAAAGCTAATTTATAATTCGTAAGTTTCGTATAAAACCAACAATACTTCTAATCGCTAAAATTAAAGGTTGAAAATTTTGATTCGCTTAACTTGTATATTGTAGAGTGAGTATAATGCTGAACGAAATAGACGATTTTCTCCTCCAGGAAGTCCTTTAGAGCCAGGTTCCAAATTTACCAACATGAACTTACAAACATTTCTGCAAGGACTGTTGATAGGCTTGGTCGTGGGTGCTCTGGCATGCTACGGCCTGCTCCAACTGCTCAATGCCGATAAAAAAGAGGATGAACCCAAGACCAGAAATTTCTCTTACTCCGTTTTGAAAGAAATTGAAGCCCTTGGCAGGCTGGAACTCCTTAGATATGAGTTCGACGAAGTGGTTTCCCATGAGCGCATGCGCGACTGGCTCCCTAATCCTCAGGTGATTCTTTTTGCGAGAGGCGAGGCCATCGGCTGTGTAGACCTTCAACAGGTAGATAGCTCGCGGATTCAATTGGTACAGGATACCTTGGTGGTCCAGCTTCCTCGTCCAGAAATTTGTCAATTAAAATTGAACCACCAGCAGTCACGGGTATTTGACGCGCGCTACGCTTATTTTCAGGAAGCAGACCTGGTGCAGGAAGCCTATCGAAAAGCTGAAGCAGAATTGGAAGAGGCCGCACTTGAATGGAACCTGCTAGAACAGACCGAAATTCAGGCCCGCGTG
>JBCDIQ010000211.1:0-9919 GCA_039024295.1 Bacteroidota bacterium
CAAGACAGTAAAAGCCGAAGTACCGATTGAGGTAGTGGCTACAGAAACTGCTTGATCCTTAGGTCCAGATAAAAATCGCCGCTTTACAGAAATGTGAAGCGGTTATTTGCTTTTATTGGATCCGAACCGCTTTGGTTTCCCTGTAATCACCTGTTTTCAGGGTTAACCAATAGATGCCTGTGGGTAGATGGGAAACATCTATTGTAACAACTCCTTGCTTTGATGCTCCATTAATCACTTCATTACCAAAGGTGTTTACCAAACCATACCTTATTGTATGTTTTGTCATACCCTCAATATACAGGGTTTGATCAGTGGGATTAGGGTATGCCTTGAAATTTAGCGAGATGTGAGACGGAGATCGGGTTGAAAGTGGGCGAATCCGACATGTTACACTGTCTGTAAGGGTATTGAAGAGCTGGAGACCTCCTCTAATATCGCCAATAAGAAAAGAAGGTTCACCAGTAGAGTCCAAGTAAGCTACAGCAGGTGCTGCATATTCTCCAAAGTCTTTCCCTAAAAGTTCCCCAGCCAACACCAAGGTGTCTACAAGCGCATTTTCTACGTTTTCATAAATGAGCACCCGGCCGTCAAAGGTCCCAAGGAGTAGTTCAAGTTCAGTGTCGTTATCCAGGTCAAATAGAAAAGGTTTGGCATTTCTAACATTTTCATCCGTTGTTCCAGGTCTTGGAGGTACTCGGACTCCCCCCCACTTATCTGTAATTTTGACAAAATCTGCGAATCCTGCTGTTCCTTCATTTCTGTAAAAAGTGATATATCCTTCTATATTTCCGATTAGCAGGTCTAGGTCATTGTCTGAATCAATGTCTGCCAGGTGAGGGGCGGTGTGTTTTCCTACATCAATGGTGCTAATTTGCCCAGAAGGTACATACCGTAAATTGGCTGGCTGCCCAGGTAGCGCAAGGTTTCTAAAATAGTAGAGTTGCCCTTCTTGTGTACCCAAAATAACGTCATCATCTCCATCATTATCCAAATCTCCGGCAGTAGGCGCAATGTCAAATAAATTGGGGTATCGGAAGGTGGAGACGATGTCTAGGTAATCTTCATCTGCTATTTGAAAAGAAGGACAACCGGGAGTACCGGTATTAATTAGCAGGGTCAGGTTCGAGGCAGCTATTTCTTTGCGGGTCTTGGAGTAATAGCCCACATTCCCGACCAATAGGTCCAGAAGCCCATCCTGGTTGTAATCCCAAAAGGTGGGCATGGCTTGGTCACCAAGGTTGATGGAGGTCTCTTGTAAAAAGCCTCGCTCTACCAGCTGAAACTCTGGAGCGGCATCTGACCCTATATTCCTGTATCGCATGACTGAATTCTTGTTTTCAGTCACGGATTCATCATTTGGTGCTGCCAACAAATCTCTTACCCCATCCTGGTCGGTGTCTACATAGAACATGGCGGGAAATTTTACATCAATAGGGATGTCTTTCTGAGGAAAATCTACCTCAAGAGAATCCATATAGGCATACTCAGGAATGCCACAGTTGTACAGGGCATAGGCCCCTTCAAATCCCACATCTCCGACCACAATATCTGACAGTTGGTTTCCATCAAGGTCAAGTATCAATATGGCAGATCCTGCATGTAATCCCCCTGATTCCACGGGTATACGCCTTCGTTTGCCAGAGCTGGGCCTACAGCCCGAAGTATCAATGTTGGCTCCTAAAAAGCAATACAGGTTATCATGAACACGGTAGTATGCAGTGTTATTGTTTAAATCTTCTGAGAAATGCCCCCAACATTCACTTTCAATTTCAAAAACGGGAGAATCACATCTGCCTACCTCTACCGCTATATTTTTGAACCAGTTAACATGGCTGGCGAGGTCATCAAAGGTGCAAAAGTCCAGGTCGCCATCTTTATCCACATCTGCAAGCGCAGGAATGTCCACCCTGAGGGAGGGGATAGGAGAGGAGCCACCCGGATAGTTATACCGCAGGGCAGAGGAAAACAGATCAAACCTGCTGACTCCTGACCCGGTTTGCTGTTGAGTGTATACAGCTACATCATTGGTGCCTAAAACCCCACAAAACAGGTCCGGTAGGCTGTCGCAGGTAACATCTGCCAAGAGTGCCCAATTGACACATGAGCAAGCGTCAAAAATGGAGGTTAACTCCCGTGAATACTGGTAGTGGTGGGCAACTGGATCATAGAAAAAAACAGAAAACATATTTACTTCCCGATCGAAGACAACTAGTTCCTTGCTCCCATCTCCATTCAGATCCACTTCTGAAAACTGTGGTCTGTTCATCCCGCCTGTCCAGGCATTTACAAGGGTGTCTCCCTGTAGAGACAAGACGGGGACCTTGGCCAATTTATGGGCATTCCAATAGGGCTGTGCAGCAGCTTGGGAGAAGAGCAGCAGGTATCCCATCATGCTTAGTATCCATCTCATACCAGTTAATTTTATATCATTCCACCAGGATTGCCTGTGCAGTCCGTTGACCTTCGACTTCCACCTTTATCCAAAATAAGCCACTGCCTATTCCCTGGAGATCAATTTCTGTTTTCTCCTTACTTACAGAGCCCTCACGTATGGTTTGACCCATTGAATTCACCAGGGTATAACGCCACATTTGGGCGGTTGGCACTTCTATCTGCAGGAGATCTTTTACTGGATTTGGGTAAATGAGTACGTCAATGTCACGGACTGGCCCTTGAATAGAGGTCGCCAAAAGACTGTCGCATTTACGAGAGGTCGGGAGTGTATTGTATAGTTGAAGTCCTCCACGGGTGTCACCCAGAAGAAATGTAAAGTCTCCGGTAGAATCAATCCGGGCGGCAGCAACAGCTGCATATGCCCCAAAGTTTCTGTTTAGAAGCTTGCCGGAAGGTCGCAAGGTGTCATTTAGGGCATTGGTTACATTTTCATATATCCATACATCGCCTGTCAGGCTGCCTGCCAGCAATTCTGGTTCATTGTCCTCATCCAGGTCCAGCAGAAAGGGCTTGACGTTGCCGTTGAATGAGCCATCTAGCGGGTTGAAATCAGGAACAGTGATATTTCCCCATGTTTCGGATATCTTGGAAAAAGTGGGGTTATTGGGCGCACCTACATTTCTCAAAAAGGTGATTTCCCCACGACTATTGCCAATAAATAAATCCAGGTCGTTGTCATTGTCAATGTCATACAGAAAAGGGGCACTGTTCATTCCCACATCCAAATTGGCAAAATTGCTGGACACAAATCGGAAATTCGCAACTTGACCAGGCATGGCAATGTTCCTGAAGTAATAGAGGGTTCCTTCTTCACACCCCAGCAGTAAATCATCGTCTCCGTCCCCATCCAGATCGCCTGCAGTTGGGGTTATGGTGAACAAATTGGGGTACCGGAAAGTGGAAATAATGTTCAAGTAATCATCATCTACGAGGGTGTATTGTGGGCAGCCGGGCAATCCGGTGTTTTCCAACAACGCTAGTCCGGATAAATCCAAGGAACGGGTGGCTTGGTTAAAATAACCGAAGTTACCAACCAGGATATCCTGAAGGCCGTCCTGGTTATAATCCAGGAAAGTAGGCGAAGATCGGGTGCCGAAATCAAAGTGAGTTTCCTGAAGAAATCCCTTTCCTTGGAATTTAAAGTCAGGAATACTGTCAAGACCTTCGTTTCGGTAGTAGGCTACGGCATTATAATTATCTCCATTGGTTTCATCGTTGGGTGCGGCAATGAGGTCACGGATTCCGTCCTGGTCGATGTCCACAAAAAATGTGGCAGGAAAGAAGGGTACATCAACGGAGGTGTCTGATCTTGGGTACAAGGTTTCTACAGAATCCATGTAGGCATAGTCTGGCCTTCCACAGTTATGAAGGGCATAAATTTCATCAAACTCCACGTCTCCTATGAGAATTTCCTTCACCTTGTCCCCATCCAGGTCAAGGATCAGCAGGGTAGAGCCAGCATGTAAGCCTCCACTCTCGGGGTCTCCTGCAATCTTTTTCTTGCCGGATCTCGGCAGGCAATTGGTGGTATCAATATTCCCTAACGGGCAGAAAAAGTTGTTGTGATCCCTAATGAATGCGGTGTTGTCAAAGTTGCTTTCAGAAAAATGGCCCCAGCATTGGGTTTCAAGCTCCAGAAACATGGTGTCACACCTGCCAAACCGTTCCTGAGCCATATTTTTATGCCAGCCAATGTAATTCAAGAGAATGTCAAAGGTGAAAAAGTCCATGTCCCCATCATTGTCCACATCCACAATGGCTGGCACATCTATATTCAAACTGAACAAGGCTGTCCGGGTGTTGGTCGCATCTTTATAGTCGGTTTGCAGGAATGGCGTTTCTAGTACAAACTGACTGAAGGGAGCCCCCCCTTGCACATGGCGGTAAATCTGAACATTGGCACCAGCTGGTGAGCCGCAAAAAACGTCAGGTAAGCCATCGCAATTATAATCTTCCAACAGGGCCCAGCCATCGCAATCGCAGGCAGCAAAAGATGCCTCAAATTCAGGGGCGTAGGCATACTCAGTACCTCCTAGGTGTTTGTAGGGCATGAAAATATCTGCCTCCCGATCAAAAATTACCAACTCATCTTGTCCATCTCCGTCGAGGTCTACGGACGAGAATTGCGGTTTATTCATGGAACCCGCCCATGGGTTCAGGAGCGTATCACCAGTGATAGAAAATCCCTCAATTTTGGCCAGGGTATGAGCCGTGGGGTAGGGCTGCCCTGTTGCTGCCAGTACCATTAAGCAAAGTAAAATAAATAAAATCTGTTTCATGGAGCATTTGATATAAGGTGAACCTTACGAACAAAGTTGTCGGTTGCTGTTTCGAGTTGAAGAAAATAAAGACCGCTTGGTAAATGTGAAAGGTTTATGGAGAAAGGGCAATGTGTTTTCTCACCCTGGACAAGGACCTGCCCATTGAGGTTGGTAATGCTAAATGATTTGATGTGGGTAGGTGTACGAGCGGCAACCTGAAGTTGGCCAGATGAAGGATTTGGGAAAACAGTTATGGAAATGCCTGCTTTGGATCCTTCAATACCGGTAGGAGAAGTGAGGGTATCTGGAGGAAGTGCATGAAAAAGATGAATTCCCCCCGTGCGATTGCCAATAAGTACGGTTGGAATACCTGTGGAATCAATAATTGCAGCTGAGGGGGCTGCCTGCCGACCGGCATCAAAATCCTGAAAGGTTCCCAGGTAGGTAAGGGTGTCCGTTAAGGCCCGGTCAATCCCCGCATACACATGAATGAGGCCTTTTGCATCTCCGATCAACAGTTCCGGCTCACCATCTTGATTGATGTCTGAAATGGCAGGATGGGCATTTCCGCTGGTGCTGTCATTATTCAGATCAGTTACCTGGACAAATCCCCAAGAGTCGGTCTGGAGGCTAAAGCTGGGAGCAGTAGCAGATTTGTTGTAGTAGCAGGACAGCTTGCCTTGCTCATTCCCGATCAGTAGGTCCAGAGTGCCATCGCCATCCAGGTCATATAACAAGGGTGCGCTGTTGAAGCCAACCTTGATATTTTCAAATCGATCGGTGACATATTGAAAGTTGGCGTTCTGTCCAGTTGGCGCCACATTTCTGAAATAGTACAAATTTCCAAAGGCGGCACCCATCAACAGGTCATCATCTCCATCCCCATCCAAATCACCAGCAGTGGGCGCGATGTTATACAGGTTAGGGTAGGGGAAGTTTGCGATCAAGCCGAGGTAATCGTCATCCTTTAAGGTGAAGCTTGGAACATTTTTGGTGCCGACGTTTTCAAACAAGGCTAAACCTGCTAGGTCAATAGATCGTGTTTGAGGATTGTAATAGCCATCGTTTCCCACCAGCAAGTCTTGCAAGCCATCCTGGTTGTAATCCAAGAAGGCAACTGCCGAGTTGCTACCAAATTCCATGGCGGTCTGCTGTAAGAAGCCCTGCTCGGTAAATTGAAAATCAGGATAATTATCTGGACCCTGATTGCGGTAGTAGACCACGCCCTGATAATTATCACCCAGGGATTCATCGTTTGGAGCTGCCACAAGGTCGCGGTTTCCATCCTGGTCTATGTCCAGGTGAAAACAGGCAGGAAATACGGGTACATCAATTGCCTGGGTATTTGTAGGATAAGCAGTCTCTACAGAGTCCATAAAGGCATAGTCCAGGGTGCCGCAATTGTAGACCGCATATACACTGTCGAAAGAAACGTCCCCGATGATAATGTCTTTGGCTTGGTCGGCATTGAGGTCAAGCACCAATAAAGAGGAGCCAGCATGTAGGTTATCTTCAGGATCGATATTACCAACTCGTTTACCTGATCGCCTGCAAGTAGTGGTGTCGAAGTTACCCAAGGGACAGAAAAATTGGTTCACGTCGTACATGAATACGGTATTATCTGCATTGCTTTCTCCAAAGTGTCCCCAGCACATGGTTTCTAGTCGCAGCATGAGGGTATCGCACCTGCCTAAGTCTTCAACCGCATGATTTTTATGAAACCCCACATAATTCAGCAGAATATCAAAGGTGAGGAAATCCATGTCTCCGTCTTCATCTAAGTCAAGGGCAGCAGGGTAATCAATCCTGGCAGAGTAAAGCGGGGAAATTCCTGAGCCATAGTCCGAAAACACCTCTCTGATTCCTGGCTCAAACCAGATGGAATCTCCCTTCCGTTGAAGTTCATAGGTTTGTACCCCTGAGCTGGCAGTGCCACAGATCAATTCAGGAATGCTGTCGCAGGTAAAATCCTGGAGAAGGGCCCAGCCTTCGCAGTCGCAGTTTTGGAAAACAGACTGGTAGCTGGGAGCAAATGTATATTCGATTTTGCCATTTACTTGCTCTCCTTTAAATAGCCTGAATCGGCTGTCAAGACGCTCAAATACCACAATGTCCAGGATTGCGTCTGCATCCAGGTCCATTTGCATGAGTTGTGGCCGATCCATGCCGCCAGACCAGGGATTACGCATGGGGGTATTGGCAGCATCGAATACGGCGATGTCTTGGCTCAACCTGTACCCCTGTGCCAGTCCCATAGGTCCCTGTAGCAAACAGGCAACAATCAACGGCACTGTATATGTGAAAAGTTTCCTCACCTTCTTTCAATGATAATTTTCCGGCTGACTTTCCAGCCATTTCCGGTGATCTGGATGAAATATAGCCCGGGTGAAAATTCAGATAGGCTTATGCTAATTTCCTTGTTCCGAGTCTGAAAAGTTGTTAAAGATCGTCCTTGAAGATCAAAAAGAGACACCTTTGCTTGCTCAAATCCCTCCTGCTGGCTTTCCCACCGTAGGGTTAGTTGGTCGTTGGCAGGATTGGGAAATGCCTGAACGTCAACAGATAGAGGTGCGTTTATTTGATCATTACTTAAAATCAAGTCTGGTCTTGAAGACGGCAGGGCATTGATCAGTTGGAGTCCGCCGAGTTCTGTCCCGATCAACATGGTCAAGAATCCGGTACTGTCCATTGAAGCAGTTGTAATGGAGGTTCTGGTGCTGAACTTCTCATCCAATAGGTTCCCAGAGCTTACCAGGTTGTTTTGCAATCCCCGGGCTGGGTCTGGAAAAATGGCAATTCCCCCCTTTCCAGCACCTACCACTAATTCTGTAATTCCATCATCGTTTATATCAGCAAATGACGGACTGGCAAATATTGAGGAGAAAGTACCTCCGAATTGATCTGTGATTTGAATACCTCCGAACTGATCACTGACTGCTAAAAAGTTCACACTGCCACCGCTGGAAATATTGTTGAAATATTCAATCCTTCCCGAATTATTCCCAATAAATAAGTCCAGGTCGCCGTCACCTTCAATGTCAAATAGGGCTGGAGCGGCGGATCTTCCCACGTCAATGTTTTGAAAATTTCCCGGTACGTATTGGAAATTGGCTGCACTGCCAGTAGGTGCCAGGTTTCGAAAGTAAAATAGGGTACCATCGGCAACCCCGATCAGCAGGTCTTTATCTCCATCTCCGTCAATATCTCCTAAAACAGGCCTTGGAGACTCAATGCCAAATAGGTTGCCGGCTCGCAACCCGAGGTAATTGTCATTCACCAATTGAAATACAGGCCTGTCCGAACTACCAATATTTCTAAAATATGCCAAACCACCCTCAGGCTCCGCTATGGCTTCACTGTAGCGGTCATATCCAACCAGGAGGTCAATTAGGCCATCATTGTCAATATCGCCCAAGACTGGGGCACTGGACCTGCCCACGTCAATGGTGATTTCTTGTAGAAAATGATCTTTAAACTTGAAATCAGGTCGGGTATCCTTGTCCTCATTTTCATAAAACAAAATGCCTTGGATGTCATTTATGGGGCCGGTGGCATTTGGGGCAATGATTAAGTCCCTGTTGCCATCGTTATTTGCATCCAGATGAAAAGCTGCAGGGAAAATTGATAAATTAACAGAAATATCTGAGCTGGGATAAGCTGGGTCTACGGAGTCGATGTAGGCATAATCACTCCTTCCTACGTTGATTAGGGCACTGATATTGGGCTGGTCAACATCACTGATCAAGGCCTCCAGTACGCCATCATCATTAAGGTCAAGCATGGTGGTCGTGGAACCTACATGGGAGCCGCCCCCATTGTTTTTCCTGGTAGGAGGGGTGAAATTGCCCAGTGCGCATTCCACTGTATCGTGCATGATGATGGTGCCATCCACGGCATCTTCTTTGAAATGCCCCCAGCAGAAGGTCTCTTCTTCAAAAACCAAGGTGTCACACCTACCATAGTCTTCCACTGCCCGGTTTCTGAGCCAGCCGAGATAAGGGGAAGAAATCCCAAAAGCAAAAATATCTACGTCTCCATCTTGGTCGATGTCTACAATTGCCGGCAAATCTGTTTTGTCAACGTACATGGGAAGGTCTCCTCCCAGGGAGTACAGGCACCTAAGCTGATTTGTGACCAAGCGGAATTCTGGTCCTCCATTCACTTCTACCTGTTCGTAAACAGCAAATTCTGTGTTGCTGCCACAAAATATATCTTTTTTGCCATCACAGTTGAAATCGGCTGCAAGTGCCCATTCTTCGCATTCAGTACAATTTTGAAAGGATTTGTTAAATGAAGGGGCGTAGGTATAAGAAACACTATCCGTGATTCCATTGTTAATGTAAGTCCTGAACGTCCGGTCCACAAAATCAAACTGGACCACATCTTCAAAGCCATCAGCATTTAGGTCCATGCCTGAAAGCCTTGGGGCATTCAGCCCTCCCGCCCAGGCCGCAGTTAGGGTGTCCCCCTGGATATCCAAGACGACCAGGTTATTCCGAAGGGAATAAGCCTGTGCGTTTACTTGTATGGTAGCTGTCAAAAAAACTGCCATTAGGATGAAAGAAGAAGAAATGGACAGTTGAAGCAGGTGTTTGGTTGATTTATTCCTCATTGGTAATCGATTTAACAAATTTTCAAAAATATTTACTGACAGATGCAACCAACGGTTAGGATTGTTGCTCTAGCAGGTACACGAAATGAACCCAGGTGTACAATATACCGAAGCTGAGTTGGTAAATGGTTGCCAGGAAGGTAAACCAATTTTTCAGCGTGCCTTATATAATAGATATTATCGGCTCATGTATGGCATTTGCCTCCGCTATGCAGGTAACAAGGATGAAGCACAGGACATCCTTCAGGAAGGCTTTATAAAGGTGTTTCGGCACATTAATGGGTTTCGTTCGGAAGGTTCATTAGAAGGATGGGTTCGTCGGATTGTGGTTCGGACGGCCATTGAGCATTATCGGAAAAATAGCCGTTTTTTCCCGGTTGAGTTAGAGGCTGCCCGAGATTTATCCGATTCCGAAGATGTGATCTCTGATTTAAGCCGCCAGGAATTGCTTCAGGTGATACAAGGACTACCCCCCGGGTTTCGAACGGTATTCAACCTTTATGTGATTGAAGGGTATACGCATAGGGAGATTGGAGAGATGCTGGGGATTTCTGAAGGTACTTCAAAATCGCAGTTTTCCAGGTCACGG
>JBCDIQ010000212.1:0-9916 GCA_039024295.1 Bacteroidota bacterium
GTCCAGTTCCAAGGTCTGTACGCCCGAAAAACTTCTTTGTTGTTAAGTTCAATCTGCCATTTATATTCCTTGGCAGTTCTTTCAATTGCTGCTTGAAAGTCTTGTTCTGAGTAATCTCCCTTCACTTCTCTGAACCTCAGCCTTCTTCTTTGAATGAAGTAAAACACTACAGCAGGAATTACCCACGGAAGAGTGAAAGAAAGGAGCTCGTTTGCATTTCTTGTACCCTCATAGGTGTCAGTCACATAGATTTCGATGAAGCTGAAAAGCCCAAATCCTGGAATGAGAAGGAGAAAAGGCACAACGAAATAGTGGACAAAAGTCTGCCATTGGCTTAGTTTGAGCCGTTTTGTCCGTTTCATGGTGTCAATCCACTCTTCCATCATTTTTATTGCTCGAAGCCCGGTAGTTTAGTTAGCTCTGTATCCTTAATACGATTCGAGATCGGGTGTCTTTTGTTCCCTTTCGAAGACTTTTTGTTCCTTTTTTTCGGTAAATCCCAGTGCCAAATAGAATTCATGGGCGGAGGTTCGGTTCACGTTGCACCTTACCCTTGTGGTCTCAACCTCATTCATGTGCTGCTCAACATAATCGATCAGCTTGCTGCCAATTCCTTTGTGCCTATGTGTTTCCTTGACAATGAGGGCACCGATTTCAACAAAAGGAGCTGTCGTTAGCCTGATGGCAAGGAAGCCATGGACATACCCGATTACTTCTTCCTGGTTAGTAGCAACGAATACAACATGGTCCTTCCGGGAAAGAATGGTTGTCAGCTGGTCTTCAACCAGTGAGGCTGAACTTCGATAACCAAGTTCTTGATTCAGTTCGAAGATGCTGGTAACATCAGCCTTTGTAGCCCTTCTTATTTTCATGTGGATGGATCGTTTGTACTTCCTGCATGCTGCATAAATGGATTTCCTACACCAGTTGTATCAAGGGAGGTTTTCTTGGTAGTGCGCAACCACAAATTCGGTGATCCAGCGTTGCGCCTTATCTTTTTGCTCCTCGGTTGCTTCCCGAAATGCATGGTCTACCCCAGGCAAGGAATGGAAACGATGGGGAACCCCTAACTCCTCCAGTCGCTGCTGAAGCACTTCACTTTGAGAGAAAGGAACTATTTGATCAGCTTCGCCGTGGATGAGTAGGGTAGGTGGGGCCTGCGACTCCACATGGTAAACGGGCGAATACCGGTAGGCGAGGTGTTCTGCCCGTATACTGTCCGTTGTCGGATCAAACCCAAAGAGATAATTCGTCACATCGAGGCACTTTTGCCACCGCTCGGGCAGCCTGGAGGTGATGCGTTTGACGCTATCAATCAACGGCATCTGGTCACGGTATAACTTTCCAAGATCAGTGGGGCCATAGACGTCGACCAGGTACCGAATGGGTAAGTCTGGGCTTACCCCAAAGGTATCGCCATCCATATACGTCATCACCTGGGCGATGTGCCCTCCTGCAGATTCACCGATTAGCCCAACATTATTCAGATCAAATCCCAGGCTATCGGCATGGTCTTCAATCCATTGTAGCGCAGAAAATCCATCCGTCAGGCAGGCCGGAAAAGGAGGATTACCCAAGCGGGCCAGGGTATAATCCGGGCTTACGATGGCGTATCCCTGGCTGCGCAATTGGTTGAACGCATCGTTGAAGCGCGCATTGTTGACCGAACCTTTTCCACCAGTGATCCAGGCTCCTCCGTGAAAATAGACCAGCACCGGAGCCTGGGCATACACCTGTTCCGTCGGCTGGTAAACATCCAGGGCCAGCTCTCCCCGAAAAGGAATGCTAAATAGCACTTCCCCCTGCAGTGCAGGGGCCTCCTCTGATTGGAGGAAAAATAACAAATATCCGCCTAGCGTAAGCACTACCCCAAGTACCAGCCCAAGTAAGATCTTGACAAACCGTTTCATGAGGGCAAGGTATCACTTTCGTTGGGCAAGTTGCAAAAAGGGAGAGGGCCGATAGGCAAACCGATCATTTTTCCATTATGACCGTGGTAACGGTGCCCAATCCTTTTCCCTGGCAGACAACGATGTCTCCCGGTTTCAAAAATTTATCCGCCTCTTTTTCACTTGTCTTATTGGCCAATTTTTTAAAACGATCCAGCCCCAATAGGTTGGCGGTTCGCACGAGCCAGCGTGGTGTGGACAGAATGACGCCTCCTGGGGTCCCCGTCAATACCCAATCTCCTTTTTGGAGTGGCCTGTTGGGATATGTTCGGTGAATCGCCTGCAACATTTGCAATGGCGTATAGATGAGGTCACTTGTGAGCTGGTCTTGCCGAATTTCTTCATTTACTAAGGTTTGAAGGCGGATAATGGGGATTGCGTCCGCATGGAATTCATTCGGTATCCAAACCTGCTGACTCACCGGGGTGAATCCTTTAAAGCTTTTGGAGATTCCCCAATACGCATGGCGGTTGGGTTGACCTTCACCCAGGATGGCCAGGCTCCGGGCAGACAGGTCGTTGGCCACAAAAAAGCCGATTTTGGGAATGTAGGTTCCATCAAGTAGCTGTTTCGTATCTACATCTTCCAGCAGTACAAATGCCAATTCTACCTCATAATCCAATAGGGCAGGCAGGGGATTATGGGATTCGTCCAGGAGTTGACCCAGGCCTGGTTCAAGTTGTTCTCCAGCCTGAACCAATTCTGTTTGGGAAGGGATAACAGCACTCGACGCACCCCTGATATAGCTGCGAACTGCCTTCTGAAAAACAGGCGGGTCTTGGTCAGGATTAAATTCGGAGGCGGTTTCATTTATGTGGCCTGCGTAAGCTAGCCCGATTCCATAAATGTGACCCGGTGCGAAGGAATCAATAGGCTCAAAATTTCCTTCATCCAGCGATAGGTGGGTAAATTGGGCAGGGGTGATTTTATGTGCGAGCCCTCGATTGACATATAAAAAAAAGACTGTTCCTATAATGACCAGGGTGATACAGGTCCAGCCTCCATAATTGAGCATTTTTTTCATGGGCCTACGGTGAGTTGCTGTTGAAGAATAAGGGGAAATATTTCGCGGAGCGACAAAGAGTTAGGAGGAGGACCTTCGGATCTGAACGCCACGTGCCCATCTGGTCGTATGAGCAAAGCCCCACTTGGGCCTATCTCACATATGCTGGTCACTTCTTCAAATAGATTGGGGGGTAATCCGAGGTTGTTCAACTGAACTACTTCTAGCTTGAAAGGGCCGGTAGAATGAAAGTGCTGGGCAGCTTCTTCCCATGCCTGTCCTGCTTCCCGGATGAACAGGGTAAATTGGCGATACCCGATTAGATCGTGTGTTGAGGAGAAACGCCCAGAGGCTGATAGGTCCATATGAGGAAAGCGAGCACCAGGAGAAGTAGTTGGAACATACTGGGTAACTCTGTCCAGGGGTACCTTAGGCTTGCTTCCGTCAGGAATGAGGGCACCCTTTTCATAGATGTACCCGATGTCCAGGCCGATCCGGTCAAAGTGAGGTACCTGCTCGGCTACGCATGTTGCCACCCTGGCCCTGAGGTTTGCATCTTTAGGAAATCGCTTGAGCTTTTTGGCCTCCCAGGAAATGGCGAGGTTCGACAACCATCGTTTAAGGAAATCGGGCAACCATTTGGTGGAGGCACCTCCCTGGAATTTGGCCAGTTTTTCTGGGCCATCCCTGCCCAAGCCAAACACCTCTGGCACCTCCAGAATCTTATGGTAATTATGAACGCTCTCCTCCGTGTTTTGGACGGCAATAGGCCTTCTTTCCGTTTCGTAGGTATCCAGAAGGGCTACATCGCCCATTTCCCCAAGGGCCATTGTGATCTTCCATCCGATGTTATGGGCATCTGCGATTCCAGTATTCATGCCCAGGCCACCAGTCGGCGGAAAACGATGGGCGGCATCGCCGACCAGGAGTACTTTGCCTTTGCGGTAGTGCTTCGCCAACTGAGCTGACATCCGCCAAAACCCGATGCACTTTATGTCGATCTTTAAATGAGGAGCTCCCAGTGCGGTCTGAAGCGCCTGCTCAAAAAATGCTGAAGTGAACTGCTCCTTCTTTTGATAGGCTGCATAAAAGGGAACCATGTACACCCATCGCTTTTCGATATGGTGGGCAATGAGGGTTCCCGGCACATGGGGATTCAGGATCCAATAAAGCTTTGCAGGGGTCGCGACATGGTCTCTCAGGTTCGTTTCAAAATAGGCACTGACAAACTCCTGCATATTGTCTGGCCCTTCCATGGGAATCTCCAGGAAATGGCGGCAGGGACTTCCCGCTCCATCTGCAGCAATAACATATTGACTCTGGACTTGAAAGGTCTGCGCATTAGCTCGGTTGAGGATTTGGCTGACCACATGAGATGCTGTTTCCTCAAGTGATTCCCATTGATGATCGAATAGGATTTCAATCAAGGGCTCTGCCTTGACTTTGTTGAGCATAAGGCTTTCCAAAGAAGTCTGGGAAATGTTGAGGTAAGGCCGGCTGGAACGCAAATGCCGCTTGTACTTTTTTTGTCTTTCTTCTCCTTCCTCAAGGTCGATTCTACCCAATTCTTCATTGATGGTGTTACAAAACAGAATTTTGGCTCCATCACCGGGAGGGGAAGCCTCCACTGCCAACTCCTCATCCGAAAACCCCAGGTCATGCAGGATTTCAATCGAGCGGGTGTTGAGCTCATGGGCTTTAGGGTGGGGGTTGAGGGTTGAATTACGCTCTACCACGAGGGAGGAAACTCCCAGTTTTGCCAGGCATAATGCGGTGACCATGCCAGAAGGCCCGGCGCCGATAACAAGTACTTGTGTATTTTTCATGTGCCTAGCTGATCATGGAGGTTTCCTGTTTGCTAGGCTCCGGCTTGATTTGGCGAAGGAAATAGATCGCAGCGAACAGTACGATTGAGAGGATCCCGAAGACAAAGGTGTTTTCTTCGATCCCCATGATGTGTATATGATGGTGAGGGTCCACCAACTGCCCATTATAAAAAGGTGCAAGGACCACCGCGGCCCAAAAGCCGATGATGTGCATGGCTTGCCATACCGCGGCAATGAACAGGTTGTCTTTGGTTTGGGGTTTGCGAAACCAGATGAAATAAAGGTTGGCCAAGCCAGAGAAAAACATAAATCCCAGTAGCCAGGCAAGGTGAATGCGGGCGTGGCCGACCCAATGCTCATTCATCAGGTGGGAAACACCCGTATCTTTTACCATGGGGCCAAAAAACTCTAAGCACCCGATGGTAAGCAGGATCTGCGTGATTCGATAGGGAGAAGAAGCTTTCATTTTGTTGCAGCATTAAAGCGTTTGGGAGATATGGGGGCAAAAAGGAGCGACACGAATGGTCATTCGTCCCTGCTCGAGGACTGAATTTGTCCGTCATGAAAGGGGGCATCAGCTACTCACAGAGGAGAAAATCTGTTTTCGGATCAACTGCTGTACGATCAATCCACTTCCCAGTACTGCCACCCCGATCAGGACGGGGGTTGGGCCAAACATCAATACCAGCGAGCTGGCCCAGAAGGTAGCCGCTATGCCTACTACCAGACGGTAATCAATGTTGAGGGTGAAAAGCAGCAATGTCAGAAAGAGAAAACAGGTTTTGGACCAGTACACTTTGTTGGCATCCACCAGCATTTCTGCTGCAGTGGTTGCATGGCTGTAAGAAGAAAAAATATTGATTCCTTCTCCAAACCAGAGGCGTATGGTCATGTTGAGAATCAGGTACAAATAGCCTAAAACAACCAGATAGAACAGCCAGTCCGTACGAATGTTGTATCGCAAGAAATTCATCTCAGGTACTTTATTTGAGAATAAGTTTGATGTTGTTTTGCCGCTCTTAACGATCCTGGTAGGATCACGCTCGGCATAGAGGATTCCCGTTTTTTCGTCCTGATCCAGCTCATGGGTATCCTACAATGGATACCACGTCTGAGTCCGGGAAAATCCTGTCCAGTGTTTGCCTTTGACTTTCAGGTTACTGCCGTCCATCCAAAATTCGCAATCGTATTCATTCCCATTTTCCGGGTCTAAAATGGTCCCGCCCTCCCATAGGTTTTTTTGGGGCTCCATTTTTTCAATAATGACCAAACCGACCACGGGTTTATTCTTTTTGGCTCCAGAACATTGGTCGCAACGCGCACCTGAATCTTGGTTTAATAGCTTGGTTATCTTTCCATACAATTTCCCTCCTGCCTCATAGATTTCAACATAGGAACGAGCTTCCCCGGAGTCGTCGTCAACAGTTTTCCAAGTGCCCACAGGTGATTGGGCAGCTGCTGTCATACAGCAAAGCATAAGAATGGACTGAATGATAAGTTTCATGGTGTTGTTTTGTGGGGTAAAGAATTCTAAGAATACCACAAAACTAGAGAGGGCATTTTTCGAAAAGCTTGAACTAATTCAAGAAATGCGGAGCGAGGAGAAACTGCCTGAAAATTTGGGAGTAGGCTTAACTTTGCTTTTTGAGCTTGCTCAACCATTCTGCAGAAATGCCGCAAAACTCTGCGATATATTT
This sequence comes from Bacteroidota bacterium, assembly GCA_039024295.1. Classification (GTDB taxonomy): domain Bacteria; phylum Bacteroidota; class Bacteroidia; order J057; family J057; genus JBCDIQ01. The sequence goes on from JBCDIQ010000212.1 coordinate 6,476, forward strand.
GGACGGGACGTCCCGGATGACTGCAGGCATTTCCTCTAGCAGGTACTCATATTTTTCTTTGGAGGAATAGGATATAAGCTTTGTTTTCAGGTCATTCTCCTCCACCATTGCGGTCGTGACCACAGTATGGTAAATCTTCATGAACTGGTCATCTCTTTCTCTCAGGGTGTTGATTGCATCTAGCGGAAGGGCACCCACAAGGGAAGGAGCGATGGCCTTCAGCTCGCAGTTAGTCGGAGTTTGGGTAAAAAAGCTATCCAACAGGGCCATAATTGGATGCAGATCTTTCAGGTAGAAATTGATGGTGCTGGCATCGCCCGTTTTTTCATGTATGTACCTGCATACAAAGCCTCCTTCAAGGACAAAATAGACATGTCTGCAGACTTCACCGGGAATGATCAGGGTATCCTTGGACTTTACCTCGATTAACTTGACGGACTCGCTAAAAATTGGCAGGTTTTCCTCTGAAATATAGGAAGGTTGCAGGGTTTTTAGGTAGGTGTCAATGTTGGTAAGGGCCTGTTCTCGGTTCATGCAAATGGATTGAGGAGTATCCCTCAAAATTTACCAAACTTTCTGGCAATTCCATTAGGTAGATGCAAATGACATCATGGGCATCTTCTTTTCTTTCAAGCTGTCACGAACCTTGAATCTCAAGATATAAACTACTGATTGAGGTTAGCATCTCTAATTGAAACAGGTTAAGCGATGCTGCGCTTCCACACGCTGTAGCTGAGAAAGATTGCTGTGAACGTTCCCAGGAAAATGAGCACGCCCCAAATATCTATGCTCCCGATCATAAAGGTTGCAAAGAGCGCTCCCAAGTCAGCAAGGCCTCCAACAAGTGCTGCAATCAGCATTGCAGTTTCGTTCTGCTTGGTCCATATCATGATCGCACATACCAATGTCACTAGCCCAAACCAGAACAGATTGAACCCATGCTGACCAAAAGTTACCAAAACTGCTTTGACCTCATTGGGATAATCTGCTGCCAACCCAGTTGGGTTGGTTTCGGGAAATAAAAACTGGATGGAGGTAATATCACCCGCGAGGGCATTGGTCATTGAAAAAATTCCTGGCAGGATATGTAGGAGCGCCCAGATAAACCAGAGGGTTGCTATGATCTTATATATGCCTTTCTTCTTCATTAGTTCCTGGATTTTGATGGGTCAAATATCCAGGTATGAAGCTTCCCTCGCATTATGATAGGTTAAGAAATGCCTTTTATGACCCTGTATGATTTCATTTAATCAAAGGGTTCAATTACCGCTCGGGTGAAAGAGGTCTTTTTAGGCCAGCGAATGTTGAACGGGTTGGCGTACCTACTTACAATTTTCCATTAACGATTGAATGATATTTGGATTCAATCCTAATTCGATAGCTTGATTGAAAAATTTACAGGCTTCCTCGACCTGGTTAAGTGCTAGTAGGACCTCACCTTTTGTCACGTAAGCAATGGCATACTGGTTATCAAGTTGAATGGCTTTCTCAGCATCTTCAAGGGCTTCCTCCAGCATATTCAACTTCATTCTGGTATCTGCCCTGTTGTTGTAAAGGTTTGCTTCCGTCGGATTTTTTTCAATTAGCTTGTCGTAATCTTCCAAAGCGCCCTTGATGTCTCCCTTTCTTTTTTTGAGGATGGCCAGGTTGGAGCCAGCTTTAAAATTATCGGGATCATAATTCAGAAGGGTCTGAAGGTCAGCCATAGCCTTATCTATGCTGCCTTGTTTCTCATAGAGTGAGGATCGATTGAGGTAAACCTTGTCAAAGGTAGGATCAATTTTCTGTGCGGATGCATAGTCTTTCAATGCCCCTGGAATGTCACCTAGCTGTTCCTTGAGCGTCGCGCGATTTGTGTAGTAAATGGGTACTTTGGGATTTTTGTCAATTGCCTTATTGTATGCTTCCAGGGCTTCAGCCTTTTTTCCTAACCTTCTTTGTGAGGTCCCGAGGTCAGAGTAATAAGTAGATAGCTTACTGCTTGTATGGTCTTTCTTGATTAATTTTTTGAGGTATTTTTCAGCACATTTGTAGTCCGCTGCTTCAAAACACTCTGTTACCTTCTTCCGCATTTCCTGAACAGTCTGCGATTGAACTTGTGGTAAGATTCCCAATGTTAAGATAAGGGTGAGGGTTGTTAATTTCATGTTTTTAATGTTTGTAGATAGTCTTCCTGAGCAGGTTGTTTGCGGGTAGGAGGTGATTATGTTTAGCAAGCGCAAGGTTAACTGCGGTTGCCGCCAAAGCATTTCATTTCTTGGCGTCCATGTACACTACCTTTCCACCCTTGAAGAACTCGATCCATTTCTCTTTTGTGGCCTCTGGAAGTTTTGCCTCCTTAATCGCCCTGAAATTGGTGTACAAAGAGGTCTTGCCTTGTACAATGTACCACAGTTGTGATTCGGCTGTCTTGCTATCTTTATAGGAGGCGCACTCAATGGTAAAAATTACCCATGGGAACTCTACGGTCTCATCCTTTTCAATGAATGTCAATTGGGCTTTTGGGCATTTTTTCTTTGATTGTTCATACATCAGATTCATCGCCTTGTCCATAGGAACGCCAGTTACCCCTTTTATGGATTGCATAGTCCCAATCTCAGTCCAGTTGTCCAATGTCTCGTCATTCCGTACCAGCTCGATCATCATCACTTGCTCATTTTCTTGAGAGCTTTCCATTTTCCAATTTTCTTCCTCTGGCCAATAGAGCATCAAAGATTCTCCTCCCTGTTGTGTATTCCCACAGTATTTTTCCATGTACTTATCTGCTGCGGGGTCTCCTATTTCTTTTGCCAGTTGAAAGTCTTTGCAACAGGCCTTTTTGTCTTTTAGGGCAAAATGTAACTGCCCCCTCAATGTCAATGCATTGGGAAAACTTTTGTCCATTTCTATGACCTTGTTCAGGTCAGGCATGGCTTCTCCATACTTTTTTTGACTCACAAAAACAGTCGCACGGCTGTAATATGCTTTGATGAAGGATTCGTCAAGTGAGATCGCTTTGTCAAAATCGGTAAGTGCTCCTTTTAGGTCATTTGTGGCAAGTTTCACAGTGCCCCTGTTGAAGTAGGCTTCAGGTAATTTGTCGTCAGCCTTGATGGCCTTGTTATAGTCCTTTAATGCGCCTTTAAAGTCTTGTTTGTTGTGCTTGTCGATTCCATTTTCAAGGTGTTCTTGAGCAGTTTGTCCGAAGGCAGCCAGAGTAATTGTCAACAGGAGGGTTGTAATGAGTGATTTCATGGTGTTTTTGTTACGTTAGTATCATCGATAAAGACATCCTATTTTACCTGAATACGGGGTTGAGAAGGACAGCGAGGAGTTAGAAAAGGGATATATTTTCATATCAACCCCTGCAGTGAAGATGATAAAAAAAATTATTTATTGGGTATAATGAGGTTGTTTTAAATTAATCCTTTGGGATTTTTTATTGGCGACAGCTTGTGTAGA
>JBCDIQ010000213.1:0-9902 GCA_039024295.1 Bacteroidota bacterium
AGATTACCCGATTAAACTCAGTACTCCTCTACCAGAAAGCTTAATTTCAGCCATCGTTTGTTACCATAAAGGGCATAGTTTTTGAATATTCATTCTGAACAGCCTGAAAACATGATTTTGACAGAAGCGCAGTTACCCGGCAATCCCCTTGCTAAGAAAACTCTTCTGGTTTTAGATGACGATTCGAGCATTCAATTCTTGCTTAATGCACTATTGGCACCACACTATGCTGTAGTGGGGCTTGCAGATGGCCTTGAAGGGATGTCATGGTTATACGAAGGAAATATCCCTGATATGATTCTTCTGGATGTGAACATGCCTCGTCTTAACGGACTAGAGTTCATTCAAGCGATTAAATCAAGTGGCTTTTTTCGCACGATCCCTGTTATGGTATTATCAGCAGAGAGGGATTCAACTGTTGAACAAACTTTTCTCCTACAGGGTGCTGCAGACTTTCTGAGAAAACCATTTAATCCGGAGCATATCCTCCAACAGGTTGGCCATCATATTTCTCTTTCTTCCCAAAAGACGATCCATACAGTTAGCAAATGATCGCTCCTCATCACATAACCCCTGCTAAAAACCTTAAGCTTTTATCAGATCAGGGCTCTAACACCATCACATATGTGGTATGTGTTGGCGCGATGTCAACCCAGCTTGCCGTAAGTACTTTTGGAGGTGCTGTCAAACTGGATTCGTATGATCGGAGTTTTTCGGCATTCAGGGAACTCCAGGGATTAAGGATGACTCCCTCAGCCAATTGGCCGGACGCCATCCTGTGTGACAGAGATTTGATCGACGGAGAAGCCTTCGAGTTTTGTCAATCTCTGTATATAAGCGGCCTCCCCAAAGAAATTCCTTTTGTGGTAATCACCCCAGAAAGCAGTGCCCCTGAAGTAACGCGTGGCATCTCATGTGGGGTTGATGATCAATATCCTGCCAATATCGGAGGACCTACCCTCCATCAACGCCTCATTTTTCTAAAAACGTTCAAAAGCCGTTACCTTGGCCAGCGGAAAGGCATAGAGTTTCGTATGAAGCCTGTTAAGTCTCCTTTCCGCCGGTGGTTTGATATCCTGTTGGCCACCTTTGCCATTGTTCTCCTCAGTCCATTGATGCTGATTACAGCAGCTCTGATTTGGCTCGAGTCCGATGGGCCAATTTTATATGTCTCTAAACGCGTAGGAACCGGATGTAAAGTTTTTGACTTCTATAAATTCAGGACCATGCGCCAAGGGGCAGAACAGCAACTTACCGCCCTGGCAGGCCTCAACCGCTACCATGGAACTGGTAAAGGCGCACAGTTTGTAAAATTAGATAAAGATCCTCGGGTTACCCCAGTTGGAAAAATCCTCCGAAGCACCAGCATTGACGAGCTGCCTCAGCTTTTTAACGTCTTGAAAGGCGACATGGCCATTGTAGGTAACCGGCCTCTTCCCTTATATGAAGCCGAACAGTTGACCACGGACCAATGGGCGCTTCGCTTTATGGCCCCTGCAGGCATCACTGGCCTTTGGCAAATTAACCGTCGCCACACTGAATCCCTTTCTCCTGAAGAGCGAATCCAAATGGACCTGGATTATGCTCAGTCGCATTCTCTCCGGGGAGACCTCAAGATTCTGCTTGGGACTCTCCCTGCGATGTGGCAGGAATGGCGAGGATGAGTTTTGACTTTATCATTTTGGGTTGTAACATGGCGGTCATTTTGCAGTAAGTTTACTTACCGCTGGAAGGCCAAGTCATCTTCTTAGCCGGTATTTCTCATTTCACAACTTGCTGCTCCCACCGTCGTAGCCCAGTCAAGTTGTATGAATTTTTTGAAAGGAGTAGTGTGTGGAATTTTGCTATCAGGGGTTCTGCCAGCCATAGGACAGTCCCTCCAACCTGTAGAAGATTTCTTAGGGTACCCCATTGGCAGCAGGTTTACCTTTCACCACAAGGTGGTGGACTACTTGGAATACCTTGCCGCAACCTCACCCAAAGTTCAGCTTATTCCATATGGAGAAACACCGGAAGGCCGTGAACTTGTGACAGCAGTTATCTCCTCCCAGGAAAACCTGAAGGGTCTGGAACAAATTCGGACCAACAACCTCAAGCTTGCAGGGATAATTCCGGGAACCCCTGCAGGAAAGGTGGCTCCTATCGTTTGGCTGAGTTACAACGTTCACGGAGATGAGCCAGCTTGTACAGAAGCAGCCCTTAGTGTTCTAGATCAACTTTCCCAAGAAAAAGGTCCAGCTGCAAAGTGGCTGGAAGAGGTCGTGGTGATCCTGGACCCTTGCCTGAACCCTGATGGCAGGGAAAGGTATGTCAACTGGTATACCCAGTGGGGCACAGCCACGCCGCATGCGCAAATATATGCGCAGGAACACCAGGAACCCTGGCCAAGTGGGCGTACCAATCACTACTTATTTGACCTTAACCGGGATTGGTGCTGGCAAATTCAGCCTGAAAGTAAGCAAAGGGGAGCCCTGTATCGGCAGTGGATGCCGCAGGTACACGCAGATTTTCACGAAATGTCGATTGAGTCCCATTACTTTTTTGCCCCAGCAGCAGAACCCTACCATCCAGCCATAACCCCCTGGCAATGTCGTTTTCAAGAATTGGCAGGTGCGCAACACGCCGCCTATTTTGATGAGAACAATTGGCTATACTTTTCTGGAGAGGAATACGACCTGTTTTACCCCAGTTACGGAGATACCTGGCCTATGTTCAATGGATCTATAGGCTTTACTTATGAGCAGGGAGGTAAGCGGGCAGGCCGGGCTGCCATCCGCCAAAATGGGGACAGCCTGCTGCTCATCGATCGTATCAGGCACCATGTAACCACCAGTCTGTCTACCATTGAGGTAGCCTATAAATATCGGGACTCTCTTCTGACTTCCTTTGAAACTTATTTCCAAACAGCAGCAACCCAGCCGGAAGGGGAATACAAAACCTTCATCATTCGTAATTCTGCCTCTCCTACCCGGCTACAACCCTTGCTGGACCTTCTAGATGCCCAGGGCATACAATACAATCCGATAGGCAAAAGCTTACGACCATTTCAGGCATATGACTACCGAAATGACAGGACTCGACTGGTTCGCTTTCAGGAAGATGATATTCTGGTATCAGCCTATCAGCCTCAGGGCAGAATGGTCCGGGTGTTATTTGAACCTGAACCAGAGCTTTCGGATTCCCTCACCTACGACCTAACCGCCTGGGCCCTTCCGTATATGTATGATCTGGAAGCCTATGCACTCAAAGAAAAAGTGACTGCAAGTGGAACTTTTTCCAGAACCAGAGGGGAACTCAGCAGTCGCCCACTGCTGGGAGCTTATGCATATATCCTGCCCTGGTCAGAAGTCAGGCATGTCAAGTTACTGGCTCAGCTGCTCAAAAATGGGGTTAAAATCCGAATGGCCCATCAACCCCTAGTGGTAGATGGCAAGACCCACAAGCGGGGCTCACTGGTATTTTTACGTGGCGAGAACTCCCGCGAAGCAGAACAGATGCTCATTGAGTTTGCCAACAACTTGCAAATTACCCCTGAGGCAGTAAAAAGCGGGCGGGGTGCCAATGGGATGAGCCTTGGTTCAGATCAAATTCGTTCCATCAAAGCGCCATCTGTAGCACTTGCTATTGGAGAAGGGATCAGTCCTACCCATGCTGGGGCCGTATGGCATTACCTGGAACAGGAGCTGGGCTATCCAGTGACCCTTCTGCCACGGGACTTGATTTCTCCGCACGTGCTTAGAAAGCATCAAGTAGTGATTCTCTCTTCGGGGGAATACCAGCAAGAACGCCAAACCCTGCTCAACTATGTAGAGGCTGGAGGAAGGCTCATCGTTTTGGAGAATGCCATCAATACTTTTTCGGCTTATCAGGCAAAGGGCTCCAATACACAGCTGGCTGAACTGGTTCAAAGCAAGCAGTCGCGCCAAGACCCCAATGAATCATTTTCATCTACTGCCCTGCGGTATGAAGGAAAAGATCGTCAAGCCTTAAGCGACCGGGTGGCAGGAAGTATTTTCCGTGTGCAGCTAGACAATTCTCACCCCATGAGCTTTGGGATGGGAGACCATACGTACTGGCTCAAACGAAACTCCGTTTCTTATCCCCTCCTGACCCAGCGGGCCTGGAATGTGGGCACATTTGGCAGTGATCCCCTGGTAAGTGGATTTGTTGGACACAATTTGAAGGTCTCCCTTCCCAATAGCCTTGCCCTTGGGGTGGAATACTACCAGCAAGGGGAGATCATTTATTTAACGGACTCCCCTATTTTCAGGGGATTCTGGCATGCAGGGAAATTGTTGATGGGCAATTTGTTGTTTGTGCGAGAATGAAAATAATTGACCATTTTTTATTCAAATCGCTCATGAGTTGCGTATATTGAACAAAGACAGGAAAATATGAAGCAGCTAGTTTTAAGAATAGAAGAAACAAAGTTTAACTTTTTCCTGGAGCTGATCCAAAACTTAGACTTTGTAGAAATAGAGGAAGACGGAGACTCGCGGGAAGCAATAATGGTGAACTTGAAACAGGGACTTGAAGAAGTCAAACTTGCTGATCAAGGAAAACTCTTAACCACTCCTGCCAAAGACTTTTTGGATGAGTTGCAGGGTTGAATTATCTGACAACTTTAAAAAAGAGGCAAAAAGACTCATTAAAAATATAGGTCATTGCCCTCTGAGCTAGCCATACTTTTTGAAGAACTCGAAACCAATCCGACAAAAGGAACCCATTTAGGAAATAGCATTTACAAAATTCGAATGCCTATTGCCTCTAAAGGAAAAGGGAAGTCCGGAGGCGCCAGGATAATGACCTTTGTCAAGATAGAGGACACCATGGTAATTTTGTTTTCTATGTACAATAAGGGGGAAAAGGATACTATATCTGACCAAGAGATAAAAACGTTGATTAAGGCCGCTCTAGAGAAGCTTTAAGCCCCCAGAAAATCTTCTTACAATTGACATCATTCTACCCTAAATGCTTAAAAACAACCTTTTCAATAATGATTGGTTGTTCCGTATTGGGACTTTTAGCTGTGTCATTTACCCTATATAGGGCCTACCATTTAGAGAAAGATATTTACTGAGAGTTCTATCCTCAAGGTCAACTATGCCTCAAAGGAAATAAGCTTAATGACACTCCGGTTGGACTATGGCAATCCTACTCATGTGAGGGGATGGTTTCTATTGAGGTTTTATACCTGGATACCATCCCTAATATCATGAAAAGAAGTTGCAGGGTTTGCTGTCATACCTTTTGGTCGTGTGAACTCATGTTTTGCCAATTATATGAAAAGGGGAAACTTATAGAAATAACCACACCATCAGACACACTTCAAAAGCCCGATTTTCAAGAAATGAGACGAAGGGTTGAGACAAGCAACAATAAGCTAATCAGAAACTTTTTCCACGGTTGTGATTCGAGTTGCGATGGCTAGGTAGGAGAACTACAAAGGTTTCCTAGCATAATCCACTTCTAGCCCGACAGAATCTCCTTCACCCCATGAGGTCATCAAGGAATACTTTTCTTACCCAAAATGCCGCTGCCAGTAAAAACGGCCCAGCACCACCTTGCCCAAATCAAACCCCGGCCCTACATTTTTTTGAATGGCGGTTAATTGGTTAGGCCCAATTTTTTTGATTACCTCCACCACCTTATCGAGGTCTTCCTGGCTAATAAAACGCAGCAGGTCTACTTCATGACCTGTGGCGTACAACTGCCCAATATGACTATTGATGGCCATTTCTTTCAGGTTACGCTTTCGGGCGATTTCTGCAAGGGGCAGCCCCCTTTGGTACAGGGCATAGGTCGCCAACTGGGTTCCTCGCTCAATCCGAATTCCCTGTTCCGTTTTATCCGCAACAAATCCGACAATCTCATTGATGAATGCCTCTCCGTAGGCTGTATATTTTCGCTGGCTCATACCAGAGATGCCTTGCATGTCCGCAGGTGTGGTGGACATCTTGGCTGCCATCTGCTTGAGGGCAGGATCCTGGAAAATAGCTTCGGGGGTTACCCCTTCCGTTTCTGCCAAGCGGCCCCTTAAGGCTTGCAACCTGACAAACAGGTCCTGGGCAAGTTTTTCCTCCCGGGTTTTGGGCTTTTTCTCCTCGGCAGTTCTGCGGGCCCGCTCTTTGGCACTAATGGGCTTCACCAGCTTTACCTCTCCATTATTCTGGAGAAAGTCCTTGCTGTGTTCGGTGAGCTGAAGTCCGTTCCCCTTATCGTAGGCCACCTCCAAAAGTCCCAGGTTGATGAGCTGCTGCAGGTATTGGTTCCAATCGTGAGCAGAAATATCACTGCCAATTCCATAGGTTTTGATCTTGTGGTATTCCTTTTCGAGTAGCTCCTTTTTCTGCGAGCCTCGTAGCACATCCGTCAGCATCGTAGCCGTAACAGGTTCCGGGAGGCGATACACTGCTGAAAGGGCTTTTTGGGCCACGAGGGTACCATCTACATATGTCGGGGGGTCATTGCAGACGTCGCAATTGCCACAGTCTTCCTCCTGGGTTTCCCCAAAATAAGCCAATAGCATGCGACGACGGCATTGCCGGGCTTCGGTAAATTGCTGCATGCGTTCCAGCTTGGCCTGGTTCAAGGCTAGTTGCTTACTCCCTCCCCGTGACATGAGTTCGTTCCAACGTTGAATATCCGGCAAGCTGTAGAACATCAGGGCTTCACTGGGCAGGCCGTCCCGGCCGGCACGGCCAATTTCCTGGTAATAACTTTCCAGGTTTTTGGGACACTGATAGTGCACCACCCAGCGAACATTGGCTTTGTTGATGCCCATCCCAAAGGCTACCGTCGCACAAACGATTGGCACTTTATCCGAAATAAACGCTTCCTGGACCATTGCCCGCTTTTGGGCTTTCATCCCAGCATGGTAGGCTTTTGCATTGATGTCATGACTTTCCAGGAAGCGCGCAACATCCTCTGTATTTCGTCTGCTGATACAATACACGATACCAGAGGTCCTTGGGCGATTCTTGATAAACTCCAATAAAGCTTCTCTCCGTTGCTTCCCGGGAAGGACTTCCAGGCTGATATTGGGGCGATCAAAGGAGGAAATAAATTCTTTGTGGTTGCGCAGCCCTAATTGATACACAATGTCTTTTCGGGTAAGACCATCCGCGGTTGCTGTAAGTGCCATAAAAGGCACACCTGGAAAAACCTCTCTCAGCGACTTCAACTGGGTATATTCTGGACGGAAGTCGTGGCCCCAATTTGACACACAATGAGCTTCATCAATGGCGAATAAACTGATTTGTAGCTCCCGCATCAGACGGATAAAGGGCTTGGAAACCATCCTTTCCGGAGAGACATATAAGAGTTTGATTTCCCCTTCCAGCAATTGATTGGTAACCTCATGTTCTTCCCAATCGGCCAAGCTGCTGTTGAGAAAAGCTGCCGGGACCCCATTAGCCAATAATCCCTGCACCTGGTCTTTCATCAAAGCAATAAGAGGAGAGACCACAATGCACACCCCTGGATTTACCAGGGCGGGAATCTGATAACAAAGGGATTTCCCCCCTCCAGTTGGCATCAGTACCAGGGAATCTTTGCCTTCAAGGGAGGTGTTTATCACGTCTTCTTGATGAGAACGAAACTGGCTATAACCAAAATAGTCTTTTAGTACTTTGTGGATGGAGGACATAGGGGAAATTCTAATTTCAGGTTTTAGGTATTGGGGGATAGGGGTTAGAAGGAAGCTTTCAGCGGTTGAAAGTCGCCGACCGCGTGTAAATATTTATAAATCACCAGGAGTCCATTGGCATTGGTCATGGTTGCGAGGGCCTGAGGAATGGTCATGACAGTGGTGATAATACGCTCATGCTCGGAGATCACTCCCATTTGCCGCCCGTCGTATTGAAAAATCTCTTCCCGGCCCATGGTTTTTTCTACATAATAGAAGTACATCGCCTCATCAGAGGTGCCAGAGGAAGGGAAATAGGGTTTTTCATTCAGCAAGACCAGGTCCTCTGGATTGACTGCTAACCCAACTTCCTCAATTACCTCTCTTGTAGCTGCATTCAGGGGTTGATCGTCCCCATCAACCATACCAGCTACTTGTTCCAGCAGTTCCTCGCCATTGCACAGCCGGCGTTGCCGAATCAGCAACAAAAATTTCTCTCCTGTGGCCTCATCAATCAGACACACCAGGACCGAGACAACCATGCCCTTGAGGAAACACAAGCCAGGTAATTTATCTCCTTCTTGGGTACGGGCATCTACCGATACCAGGGAAAACAACACCTCTCCGTTATGTCGGTGGAGGGTATGGATTTCTTCTACTCCGTGAAGATCAACGCCATGTGAGGATAATTCCTTTTTCCAACGTTGAAATTTAGGGGCTTCTACAAGCGTTTCTGCTGCCATGTGCGTTCGTACTTTATACCCGTAAATTAGGTCGGATGCCATTAGGATTAATAAGGTATTTATGTAATTCCTAACGATGAAACCGAAATCACTTGATTTGGGTATATTTGCTAGCAAAGGTAAGAAATGACCCCAGCGATGAAAAGATTCCTGCCCTACATTCTCATAGGTCTTGTAGTATTAATTGTATTTGTAGCCTTTCCCCTTTATCAGCGGGTGTTTAGCCCTGCGGTAAGTATTGAAGGAGATGAACCCTATTTTCTACTGATTCCCAATGGGGCTGATTATATCTATGTAGCTGAAACCTTGAAGCGTGACAAAATCATCACAAACCCCCAGGGATTTCAGTGGGTGGCACGCCGGATGAACTATCCACGGTCTATCCGTCCAGGACGCTACAAAATTGAGGATGGCATGAGTAACCGAGAGCTTATTCAACTATTGAGAAGCGGCCAGCAGACGGCGGTTCGGTTTACTTTTGTAAAATTTCGCCGCCCGGAAGACTTTGCCCTTCATGCTGCCCAGTACTTCGAATTTGGCAAAACGGAACTCATGGCGGTGCTGAATAACCGGGAGTTTTTAAAGAAAGAATTCAACCTGACCCCAGAAACTGTTTTCACCATTATTATTCCCAATACCTACGAAATATGGTGGAATACGCCTCCGGAAGAATTTATCAAGCGAATGTACAAGGAGTACCGGGCCTTTTGGGGACGAAATGGCCGCAGAGAAGCACGACAGAGAATGAGGCTCACCCGACAGGAAGTCATGACACTCGCCTCTATCGTAGAGGAGGAGACCATTCGTAATGATGAGCGGCCCAAAGTGGCGGGGGTTTACCTCAACCGCATACGGAAGAGCATGCCGCTCCAAGCAGATCCTACCGTCAAGTTTGCAGTAGGCAACTTTGAGCTTAGGCGCATTTTAAATGAGCACCTTGAAATAGACTCACCTTACAATACGTACAAATATCCAGGTATCCCTCCAGGGCCAATTTGTACGCCATCCATTACCTCCATTGATGCGGTGTTGGCAAACGAACGTCATAAGTACTATTACTTCTGTGCAAAAACAGACGGTAGCGGTTATCACCATTTTTCAAAAACCTTAATGGAGCATAATATGTATGCCAACCAGTACCACCAGATGCTGAACCAAAAAGGAATCCGATAAATACAGCTTGAAGTTGTAAGAATACAGCTTTTCAAAGCAACAAAAACCTTACTTCTGAGATAAAAATCCTCCTATTTATTGATCATTATCCGAATTGAATCAGTTTGGATACTTCAATTCTAAAGGGAAGTTGCTTCCCGATTCTGAATTTTCCGGTAGAAATAGGTAGTCACCTATTTCTTTAAGGAATCAAAAAAGGCCCTTTCCTCCCAAACGCCAGAAGCTTGGGCTGTAATATTCCCCCCTTCCCTGCCTTTCAGTTCGAATAGCAAAAAATTATTTTGAACACCATATCAGACATGAAAACCCCTTTTCTTCCACCAAATGAAAAACTAGCCTCTTTTTGAAACATTTTTAAT
>JBCDIQ010000214.1:0-9899 GCA_039024295.1 Bacteroidota bacterium
CCTATCACTTGTACTTTTTATCAGTATAAGTGCACCCGTTGAATTTTCTAATTCAAGTGTTCCCGCATCTGAGACCATTGGCCCAATGGAGGCTACAGGCTGTTGCTTAACAGTGCGAATTGACTTTATTTTATCACTGCCTGGTACAGTTCAGATCTCTCCTAATCCAGTAAATGTTCCTGGAGAGGTAACCTTGTCAGTGGTAGACACAGTCTCTGTAACCCGAGTAAAGTTAATCACTCCTACTGGAGCTACACATCATGATGAGACCATCTCTGACGGGGAAACTTCTTTTTCAATGCAAAATCCATCCCCTGGGACTCATTCAATGCTGATCTACACCAGTGTCGGTGAATTTACCAAGCAGCTTCATGTCAATTGATCAATGAAGTAAGGCCTGCCTTTCTTGAGGGCAGGCTTTCACCCTATTAATTCTTCTTGAATAATTCTTGATAGCCAAACATACCCTGGTGGCTTTTCCTGCTGTACTTCCAGCAGGATTTTTTTATATCGAGTTTTTCTGGTTTCGCTTGAAAGCAAAGTATTTGAATAAGCCCTGACAAGCTTCAACGTCTTTTCATTAATTTTTGGTAGAGTGGGCGAGACTTTAGAAATGACTTCCTGCACGTGATTAGTAGTGAATTTTCGATTTTTATCCGCAATGTTTCCCAGGTATTCCCATTCTTCTGGATTATCTGTTTTTGCCGCTAGTGAAAGTTGGATTTTTGTTCTAAGTAAAATAAAACGCATTTTTCTGACTGAAGATTTGTTGGGAGTATTTTCAGGTACACCATTAAGGATGGTTCTCGCTTTTTCTAGGTAAGAAACGCTTTCGGTTGGATTTAATATCGAATTTAGGTATCCCAGTTCTACGTCAATTATTGCCCTCAGCTCTGGATTTAATTCATGCAAATTATGTTTACCTTTAAGCTTGACAAGTTCTTTTATGGTTGAAGATATCACTTGAATTCTTTCGTTTGGCGGTGATAGCTCTACTCTATGACATAGGTATTCAACATACCCTCTATCAGTGACATGACTGTATCGAGAAAATACAGGATTGTCAGCAATAAGCTTACTGTATGCCAAAAGCCATTCCTCAACTCTTTCTTTATTGGGATTTTTTTTATGATCGAGATGAAGTTGGTTGATAAATTGGAAGGTTAAGTTTACCTGCTCAACGTCTTCAATTTTATTTTTGTAAACTGAAAATTTCTGTATCAGATCATCCTTAGCTAAAGGCTTTATATCAATGTCCTCCAATCCTCTTTTTTGTATGGTTGATAAGTCGTATTCTTTCCAAATGGATACCCAGAAGTGGAAGTTTTCTAAATACAATTCTATTACCTGGATTTGGTCCAATTGCTGATAAGGCCACAGCTGTTTTTCCCAGCTGATTGGCTCTCTTGTCTGTAATGCTAACAACCTTTGGTGGTATTCTTTTAAAGTATCATACGCAAATTCCACCCCTTTAAACTGCTTTGGTAATTCTCCTTCTTCATATCTATAGTAATTATAATTAGCAAGGACAGAAACAATGTCAGCAATGGTCTCAAACGCCATTTTTACTTCCCTGAACGTATTGTAAACCACTGAATAATCCTTCCCATCAGGTGAGTTTGTCATCAGGGATTTCTCTAGCTTTATTTTAAACCAAGTTTGAAGCATTCTATAGAATTCCACCGATATGGGGAAGGCAATGCCTTTGAGTCGCTTTTCTAATTCCTGCAAGGAAATATCGGTAACTTGACCTTGTTCTTGATAAGCTAGCAGTAAGGATTCGTAATAATGGCAGGAAAAGTGATGATGTGAATCACCGGAACTCCTTTTTCTGAAAATTTCTTGAGATACCATGAAGTCCTCAATCCATTGAACTAATTCCTTTGGGTATCTCGCATGAATTTTATGTTTACCTGAAATAAGCTCATCAATCGTTGAATTTTTAGCCTTTGGTGATATAATTTTTTTGAAAATTACTTTTGCCTCGCTAGCCTTTTTGGGAAGCCTCCATAAGAGCCAACTTTCTGTTAGTGGGCCTAAATTTCTGTTTCTTAAATTAAGGATAAGTTGGAGTAAAAGTTGCCTCATACACGTTTGTAAAAATTTTATTTCTTATAACCACTGTGAGCCAGGTATTTATTTCATTATTGAGTTAAGTCGCCAAAACAGTTATTGGCTGACCGTCTTCGAGGATAGAACCATAGGTTTATATACGAATATTTCAGGAATTTAATGCTAGAATTTTCGGTAAGCTTATTGAAATCTGGTACTGATTTTGGGGGCTGATTATCAGTTGATTAGGTGGATTTTTTTCAATTTGTATTGTATTTTTATGCCTTATTTCAGCGAAAAAATTGAAAATTTTTTCCAAAAAACCTATTGGAATACCTTCCATTTTGTCACCAGAAAGTTCACTACCAGGCTCCGTCCTTTAGTTTACTACTGCCATTAAATAACACAACAGAATTTTGGTAACATGGGGATTACTACTATCCAGGGGTCACCGCTATTCAATATTTTTGGCTTTCCCTCCTCTCCCTTTCGTATATTTCCCTTATGAATGCTGAAGATGTGTTGCGGCCCATATTGGGAGCTGCTACAGAACCATTGCTGTCAACTGGGATGGTCAAGTCTTTTCCTGCGAATACTCCCCTCATTCGAGAAGGAGAATACCTGCCGGCAGTACCGCTGGTGATTGAGGGACTGGTAAAGGTGTATAGTTTGCATGAAGACCGGGAACTGTTGCTGTACTACCTTCAACCCGGAGAGAGCTGCATCATGTCTTTTTCTGCCTGTCGGCAGCAGCACCCCAGCAAGATCATGGCCCAGACGGAGGTAGATTCTACCTTGTTATTCCTGCCAGCCGAGCATATGGATACCTGGATGCAGGAATACCCCCAGCTTCGTACGCTGTTTTATCTGCAGTACGACCAGCGGTACGAAGACCTACTGGACACCATCGGGCAGGTACTGTTTACCAAAATGGATGAGCGTCTCTTGGCTTACCTACTCGAGAAGGCCCAAATTCACGAAACCAAACAATTAGAACTCTCTCACAAAGCGATTGCCCATGATCTGGGAACCGCACGAGAAGTGGTGACTCGCCTGCTGAAAAAGCTGGAACACCAGGGATACCTGGTATATGAAGGACAAAATATCACCCTACTGTGACCGTAGTCACTGACAGTAATAAGGGAAAAGTAGAAATTTGGTCATTGTTTCACCCTTAATTGTCAAAGAGATGAAAAAGAATATGGGAACCGCCGACCGCATCGTTCGGATTTTGGTGGCAATTGCCGCAGTAGCCTTATATGCAACTGGTACCGTAACCGGCGCATTGGGCATTGTCTTAATCGTTGTGGCCGTCATCTTTGCAGCCACCAGCACCGTAAGCTTTTGTCCGCTTTACCGGTTGGTAGGAATCCGAACCTGCAAAGTAGATTTAAGCGCAAATAAATAAACAGGAACGATTCTGCTAAGCTTGCAGCTTGGGTCGGGAGGTCGTATATTTGCGTCCCAATTGCCCGCGTAGCTCAGCTGGATAGAGCGTCGGTCTCCGGAACCGAAGGTCTCAGGTTCGAATCCTGTCGCGGGTACGAAGATGAAAAGTGCGGCTCATGCGTTTTGTATGAGCCGTTTTTTGTTTGTGAGGAAATTAGAGCAAGTCGTTAACTGCCTTTCCTAAAACTATTTTGTCCAATTATCAATTTCCAGACCAGGAATGTACCTAAAGTGCTTTTCGTTATTCGTGATCAATGTCATGTCATTATCAATAGCAAAAGCACCTATCATAACGTCATTATGACCAATCGTAATTCCAGATTTTCTTAGATCGGCATAGATCTTCGCAGCTATTTCTGTGGTAGAGGTTGAAAGAGGGATTATTTCGTTCAATTCAACAAAGCGGCGGAATATGTTCATTTGATTCCGGGCATCCCTGTAATATAGCCCATTCATTATTTCGTAGTAGGTGATCACTGAAATATGTATATAGCCGAATTTCTTGAGGTACTTATCAACCTTTTCAACAACTTGCTGATTATTCCTGAAGTAAAAGGAGATCGTGTCAGAATCTAGCAGGGCCTGCTTCATAACTCTATTTCCCTTCCCAACAAATCATTGCCACTTTTTTTTGAAACTTCCAGGAATTCTTCAAACTCAGCATCCTTCATTTCAGCCCAACCCCCTGCAAGTGATAATATTTCTTGCCTATTTTTTTCTTTTTCAGAAATCCGATCCCTTAACTGAGTTAAATACCCATTTACCTGAGATAGATATTCTTCAGGTATGAGGCTAAGATGCTTTAGGACCGCTTTATACAGGTTTGCTTCCATAGTTTCTTTTCTCTAATGTACGTTTTTTTACGAAAATGAGGTATTCACGCAGCTGAATTCATCATAAATGACTGATTATAGCGGCAGTTTGTATACAAACTCAAAGGTTAACTGGTCTGGCTCGCTAATTAATTCCCTGATCAAACTTGTGTTTATGCGTAATCGCGGATCGCTACCCCTTATCCCACAAAATACATATCCAGTTCTCCCTTTCCCTTGGCAAAGATTTTCCCTCGGGACAAACAGGGAAAGTCGTTCTTGACCAGTTCATAGGTGGTAGAGGAGATGTTGATTTTACCTGCCTCACCGGCTGACTCCATCCTGCTAGCGGTATTGATCGTGTCTCCAAACAGGTCATAGGCAAACTTCTTTTTCCCGACAACTCCGGCAACGATGGCTCCTGAGTGTAACCCAACCCTCATCTTCCAGGTGATTTCATGGTGTGTATTTCTTTCCTCCAGGTAGGCTAGCATTTTTTGTGCAGCGGTGATACACCTCACTGCATGATTGGAAGGTTCTTCTTCCAGGCCACACGCAGCCATGTACGCATCTCCTATGGTTTCTATCTTTTCGACCCCGGTTTCTTCCATTATTTCATCAAAGCGTCCGAAGATGTCGTTGAGTTCATTGACCAAGGTAATTGCCGACATGGATGCTACCAGCTCCGTAAATCCTTCAAAATCCGTAAATAGAATCGTGACGTTCTTGTGCCGTTTTGGAATGGTTTTTCCGGTTTCTTTCAGGTCTTTTGCAACGTTTGCCGGCAGGATATTGTGCAGCAAATCATCGGATTTTTTCTGCTCGGCCAATAAGGATTCCTCTGATCTATCGATTAACACCGACAAGCTCCAGATCAGTGCGAGGCAAATCAGTCCACTTATGCTGATATTGACTACCTGTGACAGGTAAGGGTCCAGATGGTTATTGTGGGCAGTGATTTCCGATTGGAAAATGACCGAAGCAATCAAGGTCAAGCAAGCCAACAAACTGAACCCGTGAGCAAACTGCCTCGCCTTTCGGGGAAAGGTGATGTAGGGCAGGATGATGATTAAAAAACAGGTAACCGCAACCCCCGATGAATATCCCAACAAGTACAGAAAGGAGAGAACCGAAACATAGGCTGAAATGGCGAGCCATATGGAAGCCCATACCCGCCACCCCTTCTTATTTAACAGCAATACCACTACAAACATCAATGCCAGTAATACATTGGTCCCGTAGATTATCGGGGAATTGGTTAGGGGAACCGAAATGATCACCCATATGCCATTGTACATTGCTCCCAAAATAGAGGCGATGTTCGTTATCCGTAGATACCTGCTCTCAGTTGTTGAAAAGTCTTTACTGGAACCAATATCAATTATTCTGGGAAAGAATCGAGGATCGCTTTTATCATCAGTCGCCATTTTATCTGCTTATTTTCCTCAAAGTAGTGATTCTTTTGATGGGAGCTAAGGGTTTGGCCATATGGGGCAGATTTTGGCGAGTACTATTTTCCATCCACTGATGATGCGTATTCCTAAGCGTATGAATAATACCCCTTTGTTGCCATAGCTATTCATTTCATCCCCATCACACGGTCGTAAAATGCCTGAAAATAGGCCTTATCTGGCCGCTTTCTATAGTTTATCTGCTCGATGTCAAGGTCCCCATCTGCAGATGACTTTATCGTGTATTTAAAAACATACTCGCCCTTTTCTTCTCCTTGCCAGCCATTGAATTTCCCAAACCGCAAATCATTCATCAAAACCCCTCCATCGATAGACTCAACCGTATAGTAGTCTTTGGTTACTTTGACAAGGGTCTGTACTTCTGTGTTTGATACATACGGCTCCAGCAAGGAAGCATTCGCGGGTTCAAAGTCGAACTCCACCGTTTCATTCTCATCGAAAAAAGAGTAAAACCCGGTGTAGTACCCATCAACGGCCTTCACTGAGCAACTCCAAAGGATGATATTCAGGGGAGTCGTTTTGGTGATCATCTTTTCAAATTTGATGCCCTGCCGAGACAGGTTTTCTTCGAAAATATGTGCGGCTTTGGCCTGCAAAAATAATCCAGCCACTAAATAGGAAGTACTCAACACAATGCCCAGCCAATTGAGCCTGCTCCTCCAGGGATTTGCCCTGTTGAAAAACATCAACGTAATCAGAACAAGCAGGAGGGGCACGGTGTAAAATGGGTCAACCACAAAGACATTGTACAAAGCAAACCCATAGGTGGTAAACGGCCACAACAACTGCGTGCCCCAGGTTGTGCAGGTATCCAGCAGAATATGCGTCAGGAAACACAGGGAAAACATCCAATAGAGGTCTTTAAAATCAAGTTTTTCCCACTTGAAGATTTTCCAGCAGGCATATGCAAACGCCCCGCCCCCGGACACCGCGAACAGCAATGAATGACTGAAGCTGCGGTGAAACACGAGTTCGCCTACTGCACTCAAAAATGGATTAGCTAGTACATCTAGATCGGGAATGGTTCCTGCGATGGCACCAAGGGCTAAGGCTTTGTTGCCGATTTTTTTCCCTACTACTGCTTCAGCAGTTGCTGCTCCAAGTACAATTTGCGTCAGTGAGTCCATAAAAGGGGTACGGGTTGATACGGATAATCAGAGGCCGCTAATACAGCGATTCGTGCTTTTCCTGCATGCATACTAATACATTTCATGTCAAAATGTTGGCATAGCCCATTATTGCTCCTTCGTGGTAAATTCAATAACGGTTTGTCCATCACATTTCCAAATCCCGTTTTTCCCTCCAAACCATATATTATCTTCCAAATCGTCTAAGATGAAGAGCACATCCGAAAAAGCCTGCCCGTTGTAACGAAATTCAGAAAACTGTTGACCATCAAAAACGCATAAATTGCCTTTCCCTCCCCCAAGCCAAATATTCCCTGATTTGTCTTCAAATATGGCACGTATTCGTTTGTTGCAGAGGCCATCCTCAACAGAATAGGTCTTGAAGGTTTTTCCGTCATAAACGGTCAAACCGCTGTTTCGATTTCCGTTAAAGCCCATCCATATGTTCCCAGATTTGTCGCAGTAAATGGTCCGCACCTGGTTGTCACTTAATCCGTCTTCTACCAAAAACTGAGTAAATGTATTCCCATCAAATCGATTGACTCCTCCATGCGTCATGGAAGCAAACCACAAATTCCCATCGTTATCCTTTCGGATAAAGGGAACCCAATTATGGTATAAGCTATCTTCTTGCTTTCTGCCAATTTCGGTTAAATATGAAGTGAAATTTTTCCCATCATATTTGTATGCACCTCCACCAGCAGTCCCGATCCATAAATTGTTGTCATCATCAGTCGCAAGAGAACGCACGGCATTGGGGTTGATGATGGGATACACTTTATCAAGCCAAGCACTCGTGGTATCCTGATAGGGCAAGGGAATATGTTCAACATGTTTCCCATCGTATTTGGTAAGACCGTTCTGGGTTCCGAACCATACCTGATCGTTTTGGTCTGAGGTGATAGAAAAAACCTGATTGCTGCTCAACCCCTCCTTTTCAGTGAAATGTTTAAAGAATTTCCCATCAAAATGATACGCGCCGCCTCCATTGCTGCCAAACCAAAGTGCCCCGTCTTTGCCCATATGAGCAGCTGAAAACCCATTATTAGATAAAGGGATTTTGCCCGTTTCTTGCGTGCTCTCCAATACCACAGGCTTCTTTTCTCCCTTATCTTGTCCATCACAGGAAATGAGGGGAGCCACTAAAACCCATAATAATATGTTTCTAATGAGCCGTTTCATTTTGGGGTGGTGGGTTTGGGAGGCTGTACAAACGTAATATTGCGTTTATCTCCATTATATTCATTTTAAGGCAAATTAAAGCATTATTGAAGCCAATCATTAGCTGTTGGCATTTATTACATTCATCCACAGTATTGTGGATATACATGTTAGGAAGAGTCTGACAATTTAGTATATTTGAACTAAAATAATTAGCATAATGGATAAGTTGAAGTACATTGATCTATTTTGTGGCATTGGGGGATTTAGAACAGCAATGAGCCAAGCCTGTCTCAAAATAGGTATTGATTCTGAGTGTGTGTTTTCTAGTGATATAGATAAGCAAGCTCAAATATCATATGAGGCTAATTATGGACACAAACCGTATGGGGACATAACAAAAGTAAGAGAGTCAGATGTGCCAGATCATGATATCCTTTTTGCAGGATTTCCTTGTCAACCATTTAGTATTATTGGTCAGAGGAAAGGATTTGAAGACACAAGAGGTACGTTATTTTTTGACATTGCAAGGATATTACATCATAAAAAGCCAAAAGCTTTTGTGCTGGAAAATGTCAAGCAATTAGTTGGGCATAATAAAGGAACTACCCTCAAAGTTATTCTTGATTCTTTAAAAGAGATAGGCTACACGGTATATGCAAAAGTTTTGAATGCACTAGACTACGGATTACCTCAAAAGAGAGAACGAGTGATTATTGTTGGGCATTTGGAACCTATATTGTTTTCATTTCCAAATCCTATACAGCCTTTTGTGTCATTAGACAGGATATTAGAACCTCAAGTTGATAAGAAATATTATGCATCTGATAGGATCAGAGAAAAAAGAAATAAATCCCATGTCTCGAAGCATTACCCATCAATTTGGCATGAAAATAAATCTGGCAATATCAGCTCATACCCGTTTTCTTGCGCATTAAGAGCTGGAGCGTCCTATAATTATTTATTGGTAAATGGAGAGAGGCGATTGACTCCTAGAGAGATGTTAAGACTCCAGGGATTTCCTGATTCTTTCAAAATTGTAGTAAGTGATAGCCAGCTAAGAAAACAAGCTGGAAATGCCGTTCCTGTTAATGTCATTGAAGCTGTCCTGCTTAAATTACTACCTTTTGTTTCTGAAAGTTTAGATGAAAAGGTCTATTTACGAGAGTCTATGGAAAAATATTCAGTCGCAAATGGATGAAAAACCTAAAAGACCAAAATTAAGAACGGTAGATAAGGGCCATCCTCCTTATCCCTTGAATAAGTTTGGGAAAAGATTTCCATTTCTATTAGGAAAAGAAATAGTTTATCTGTTAGCTACAAAAAGCAAACCTTCTCTGGAAGGTGAAGAATGGGAAGAAATTTTCGCAAAATGTATTGGTGCAGATTGGAAGCCTTCAAACGTTGGACTTGATGACGTTGTATTGGGGAATACTGCATGGGGTGCTAAAACAGTTAAGGCTGCGAGACCATTTAATCAGAAAAAGATCCGACTTATCTCGGGGCGTAATTCCATAGTTTACTCTTTTGGAGAAATTTTGGATACAAATGTTGATCCTGCTATTCCCGGAAGGCAAGTGCTAGATATTTGGAATGAACGTGTTTCAGCGGTAAGGGAGAAATTCAAGAATCTCAGAACCATTGTTCTGGTCAAATCCAATGATTTATTAAATCTTGTAGTTTTCGAATTTGATACGATAAGGTATGATCCGGATCTTTTTTATTGGAAATGGAACAAAAGATCAAATCTTGAGGGGTTCGACTTAAAAACAAAAGAGAAGGTCTTTACTTGGCAACCGCATGGTTCTCAATTTACTATTCATGAG
>JBCDIQ010000215.1:0-9828 GCA_039024295.1 Bacteroidota bacterium
GAAGTTTGGTGGACAATTATGAAGACAGTTTTCGATTTTTGAATTTTCAGTTGTCAGTTTACGGTTTTCAGTAGTTGGATTTTATAAATCTACATAACTGGAAACTGAGAACTGATCACCGGCAACTACTTTTAGGACTCTTGTTCTAATTACGATAAAAAAATTGGAACGACTGTCCTAAAAGTGAAAAAATATTCAATTTTTTAGATTTGATGATTTGAGTCTGTAAGAAGGATGGGGCAAAACGGACAGCCTAAATGTACCTCAATGGAAAAATTTGCGTTTTGATCGTTATAAGAAATCAGCTAAAGTCTATAATTATGTCTCTTATGAAAATCAGCCGACTGGTAATCAGTTCCTTTCTCTTATCTTTCCTGCTTTTATCAGTACAATCCGGTTACGCCCAAAGCCAGGATCCTATCAAACAGGCACTTAATGATGCCTTGAAAACTTATCTGGTAAATCAGAAGCCCTTCAAGGGATGCGAACATGACAACTGCGCCCACAACTATGCAGGAAGCATAAAAATAACCAAGCGAGTTAAAGCTGGTAGCAAGCTTCAGGTCACAGGCATGGCAAAAGTGAAGTACAAAGGTCCATTTGACCACGGAGAAGGGGTAGTGACCTTTTTTGCTCAATTGGTCAAGCGAAATGGGCAGCCGGAAGTAGAGTTATTGAAATGGCAAAAAAGCCGCTGCATGAAGATGGAAACCTTGCTTGATCGAAGGGCTGGATAGCAAGTTTAGAAAAGACCCCAACCCTGTCCCTCGCAGCCGCAATAGATTCTCCAAAAACGAGGGCAGGTTGGGGATTGACATACATATAATGCGGCATTCTTAAAAAGATACAGCCCATTTACAGAAAAAATATAGGCCGTTTCCCTAAATGGAAAACGGCCTATTTACTGTAAAGGTATTGCTTACTTAATTGTCTTCTTACTTTTAGCAGCCCCATTAGATTTCTGAGGTGCCGATTTACCCGTTGAAGCCTTTAGCTTTTCAGGCACCAATTTCATCGCATCAGGAATCGGCTTAGGCTCCAGGGCAATCTTGAGTACCTCGGCCATCGTCCGAACGTAATGAAAGGTGATCCCCTGAAGGTAATCTTCCTTGATCTCACTGACATCTTTGCGGTTGTCCTCACACATGATGATATCGGTAATGCCCGCCCGAACCGCAGCAAGCACCTTTTCTTTGATTCCTCCCACTGGTAGCACTTTTCCACGAAGGGTGATTTCTCCCGTCATGGCCAAATTGGAGGTTACCAAGCGTTGGGTAAACAGTGAAGCCAGCATGGTCAGCAGGGTAATGCCTGCAGATGGCCCATCTTTAGGAGTCGCCCCTGCCGGAATATGAATGTGCACATCCCAACTTTTAAAGGCTTCATTCGGGATGTTGAGTTTCTTGGCCGTAGCCCGGAGATAGGTATATGCCAATGTAGCAGACTCCTTCATCACGCTCCCCAATTGGCCTGTCATGCTCAATTTACCGTTTCCGGGGGTAAGGGTTCCTTCAATAAACAGGATATCACCTCCAACATAGGTCCATGCCAGCCCTACTGCAACGCCGGGCACATCCAACTTCTTGTATTCTTCGACTTCGTATTTTTTCACGCCGAGGAACTCTTCCAGGTTCCGTTCAGATACCCGAACACTCTTGCGGTCATTCATGACAATCTCTTTGGCAACCGATCGGCAGACCGCCGCTATTTGCTGCTTAAGCTTCCGAACCCCAGCTTCTCTGGTGTAATTTTCAATGATGAGCTTGATGGCCTTCTCCGATATATTCAGGTTCGAGGCGGTCAATCCATGTTCTTTCCTTAAATCTGGAACCAGGTGTCGCTTGGCAATCTCAGCCTTCTCCTCCAATGAGTAACTATTTAGCTCAATGATTTCCATTCGATCCCTTAAAGCAGGATGAATGGTAGAAAGCCGGTTAGCAGTGGCAATGAACATCACCCGTGACAGGTCATATTCTACTTCCAGAAAATTATCCCGGAAAGTACTGTTTTGCTCAGGGTCCAATACTTCTAACAGTGCAGATGCAGGATCCCCTCGCTGGCTGGCTCCCACCTTATCAATCTCATCCAGCATGAAAACTGGATTACTTGTTTCACACCGTTTAAATCCCTGTATGATCCGACCAGGCATGGCTCCAATGTAAGTGCGTCGGTGACCGCGTATTTCCGCTTCGTCATGGACTCCTCCGAGAGAAATCCGGACAAAGTCCTTGCCCAGTGCTTTTGCAATGGATTTCCCCAAAGAAGTTTTTCCTACGCCAGGAGGGCCGTAGAAGCACAAAATTGGGGCTTTTTTATCGGCCCTAAGCTTGAGTACCGCCAGCTGCTCCAAAATCCGGTCCTTGACCTTTTCTAATCCATAATGGTCATGATCCAGGACTTTCTTAACCTCGGCAAACTCAAATGAATCGTCTGCATATTTTTCCCAGGGAAGCTCTAACAGGCGCTCCAGGTAATTCGTTACAATTGCATAATCCGGCATGGCAGGGGTTAGCCTACTCAGACGAGCCATTTCTTTTTCAAAAACCTCCTTCACCTCGATGGGCCATTCCTTTTCGAGGGAACGAGCACGAAATTCCTCTACCTCGGACTCATAAACATCATCTCCCAGTTCATCCTGAATGGCACGAATCTGCTGACGCAAAATGTATTCGCGTTGCTGGTTGTCCATGTCAATCTTAACCTTCGTCTGAATCTCTTCGCTTAGCTCTAATACCTGCAGCTCGCTGGTCAGGTATCGGAGAACCTCCTCTGCTTTTTCCTGCAAGGCTGGGATTTCCAAAATTTTCTGCTTTTCCCCTACCTCCAGGTTGAGGTTGGAAGCAATGAAATGCGTGAGCTGCGAAAGTGAATCAATGTTATCAAGCGCAATTCTCGCTTCCGAGGGTATCTGAGGAGAAAGGTCAATGATTTGGTACGCCTTTTCTTTGAGGTTGTACAATAATGCTTTCGCCTTATCTTCCTTTGGTTTACTCTCCCGAATCCCCCTCACGGTCGCTTTGAAATAGGGGGTTTCCTCCACATAATCCATTACCAAGCACTTATATCGCCCTTGTATAACAATGGTGATACTGCCATCTGGCATTTTGATCATCTTCAGGATGCGTGCAACTGTCCCGAAATTGTATAGATCATCAGGCCTAGGGTCTTCTATATCAAAGTTGACTTGTGTGACAACTCCGATCAGCCGCTCCTTGGTTTTGTAGGCGTCTCTAACCAAATGTATGGACTTATCCCTACCTACGGTGATAGGAATAACCACGCCAGGAAATAGCACGGTATTTTTTAAGGGCAATATGCCAATTGGGCCTTTAGGATCTTCTTCAATCCGCATGTTTTCCCCTTCCCCTGGTATTTCAGAAAAATCGTTATCTAAAAAAATTTCGCTATCCAAGTTAAATAATGTCATGTTGTCACTGGGTTGGCAGCATTTTGCCTGACAAGGTGCCAGTATCGCCACGAAATTGGGCTTAAAAACGTTTAGCCTACATAGGTGCAAACCTAATGCCTAATATCCAGAAAATTTGCACGCTAATGTGATGCTGCGTTGATTTGCAGTTCAACAACCCAATTGACCAAATAAATGAGTATTGAATTCAAGGATGTAGCCGCCCTTACTGGTGCCCCCGGATTATTTCATGTGGTAAAAGCAGACGACCGGGCCATCATTGTGGAGACCCTCGATGACAAAAAAAAGCGCCAAATGATTCGCGGCAACATGATGTTGTCCAAACTGACTGATATCAGCATCTTCACCAAAGAAGAGAGTGCGCCCTTAGTCGATGTACTCAAGGCCATCAAAGAAAAATATGGCACAGAGCTTCCAGTTACAAAAAAGAGTAGTAAGCAAGAATTGATGAGTTTCCTAGAAGAGGTACTTCCTGACCTCGACAAAGAGCGTGTTTACCCCTCAAATGTAAAAAAACTACTAGGCTGGTACGACATTCTCACTGCCGAAGGAGTTGAGTTTGAGCTTCCCCAAGAGGCTAGCTCAGATGGAGGGGATGAGGAAGAATGATATCTGATAAAGGAGGCCATTTTAATATGACCTTTGACTGAAAGGCGACTACGGTAAACAAAATCCTAGTCCAGTTCCTGTAGAATTAGTCGTGCCTTTTCTTTTCGGCTTTGACTGGCACCCGCCTGCACTTCCATCAAAAGCGGAATAGCTTCTGGAACCTGGTCCCCTTTCAAATAGGCCAAGGCTAGGTACCATTTTGCACGTAAGGTTACCGATGGTAAGCTTTGAGGGTCATTTTTCACGCCATTTAGCTCTACCTTGGCAGCATCAAGTTCATTTAACCGGATGAGACAAACCGCTAATTGAAGACGAGCCATTCGGGCATCGGGATTTTGATCAATGTACGCCCTGAATAGTTGAACTGCTTCTTTATTATTGCCAGATTCGGCTTTCTCAATGGCTTGGGAAAGAGATTGGCGATTGTTAGGTCCTCTATTTAACCCCGTAGCAGGCATATCCATATACATGCTAACCAGTTCCTGGTTGCTTGCGGGTCGGTTTAATAAATAAGCGCCTCCAACCAACACTAACAACGTAATCGCGGCAGCCATCAAGTACGGATACAAACTTTTTTTCTTGGGTGCTGCTTCGGCAGATACGAAAGCATTTGATTTCTCTTTTATTACCGCTTGAAGACCCTTTTGAACCTTGAAAATTTCCTCACGGGATTTTCCTTCTTCAAAAAGGGCACGTTCCAATTCTTCCATGGCCAAAGCAAACGCAGTATCAGTTTTGAGCCTGGCTTCGATACTGCGCTGGCTGTCCAGGTCTCCCTTATCCTGAAGGAAGTCCAACATTTCCTGTATGTCAGCAAATTGGGACATGGGTTGAGGGTTGGTTATCAGTTGTGTGCGTTTATTTGAGGGTTAAAAACATTATCGATTAAAATATCCCGAAAATTCCGTTCCCAGTTGATTTTTGAGCTTTTTTAGCGAGCGGTCTTTCAATCCGCGAACCTGGTTAAATGTCCAACCAGTTTCCTGCATCACTTCCTGGTAGCTTTTCTGCTCAAAGTACAAATGGTGTATGCATCGTTTTTCTTTATCATTTAAAAAGGTGATGGCATCCTGGAGGTAGTTGTTATCCAACTGAAAATCGATTTTACCGCCCTGAGAGACTACCTGCTCAGTGTGGTCCTGCTTTTCAATGTAGTCTCGGCGGATTTTTGCCCGTCGATTCATGTCATGAAGGGTATTCCAGATCACCTTACACAGCCATGCTTTCACATTTCGGATCTCATCGAGTGTTTTAAGCTTTTCTGTCAGTTTAAGGAATAGCTCATTGGCTACATCTTTGGTTTCTTCTTCATCCTTCACATATCGAACGATAAGTCCAACAATCAAGGATTGATAACGGTCCATCAAAGCGGCGATGGCACGACTGTCATTGTGCTCACGATAATGAGCAACCAATGCTTGATCAGATAAAGCTGACAACTTACGGGCAGTCTGCCGCTGATCTAAAAACTTGATGACTACAGCCAGGAACACGGGCACCAATTTTTACCAAAGGTAATAGATTCTTGCTGCTGGATGAAATTCATCTGTTTGGGAAACATGACGCACCAACAAATTCAATTACATTTCATCCAGGCATTTTTTTCCATAATTGGATTATGTAGATAACCTGTTCCAATTTTTCCTTGCTATTCATGTCCAATTACCGCAGTCACTTCCACTTCTACCAGTAGCTGGCTGTCGATTAGCTTATATACCTCCACCATGGTAGCAGCAGGGCGGATATCTTTGAACACTTCCTCATGGGCCTTGCCAACCTCTTCCCAAAATTCTATGTCGGTGACATACATACGGGTGCGTATGACATCTTCCATCTTGGCTCCGGCATCTTCCAGGGCCTGCTGGATTTTTAAGAAAATGAATTGGGCTTGTCGATATGGATCACCTGGAAATAAAGGCCCCGCTTCATTTGAGGCTGTGGTTCCTGCCACTTCTACCAAATTTCCAATCCTTACTGCACGAGAATACCCCACTTTGGCTTCCCAGGGGCTTCCCGAAGAAATATTTTGTCGCTTATTCATACTACAATGAACCAATTGATCTTATCTTAAAATTGACTCCCCAGATATTTATCCCCACCTTCGCATATGCCACGTGTCGATTTCAGCTATGCAAAAGATAGTTACCGGTAAGCCCTATGCTTACATGAAAAATTGAGGGGTAAGATACGCATACATCCTTGATGTGTCATGTGAGCAGTTTAGCCTAAGCTGCTCAGCCAAGTTCAGCCCTACTCCATTCGAATAAGAAAAATCTAAACACTGTTAAGACAAAACTGTTAAGTGGAAATATGAACGCCACCACTATTTCGATAAGAAAATTGAGCGGTATAATGGATTACCGCACCTACCTTGATATCACCACTCAATTACTCGCTCAGGGCAAAACATCAGGAACTACCCAGAGTGAGGCATTAACAAATTACACAAAACTCAACCTTCAGCGGATGAAGCGTCTCCACAAGACGACTCATCTTATGGAGGAACTTTCAGCTGTACTTGAGCATATCACCACTCCCCAAACCTGGATAGTTTTGACCGAATCCTGGTGTGGAGACGCCTCTCAGATCATTCCCGTCCTTGATGTAGTGGCCAAGTCTACCCCGATGGTTGAACTCAAGCTCCTCTTTCGGGATGAGCACCTGGACCTCATGGACCAATTTCTTACAAATGGAGGCAGGTCCATTCCAAAGCTCGTTATTACGGAATCTGAAACTGGAAACGTCTTGGCTGATTGGGGACCACGCCCAGCTGAAATACAGGAACAAGTGATGACCTACAAAGCTAACCCTCACGTGCCGTTTGAGGAGTTTGTGGTCGAAGTTCAAAACTGGTATAACAAGGACAAAACGCGCCAAATCCAGCTCGAATTGGCCAACCTGTTAAACGGATTGAAGTAGCTATAAAAATATTTGCGGAATTAATTTGCAGCAACCATTTATCCCTTTATATTTGCATCCACTTACGATAAAATGTCGTTCTTTTCAATATAGAAGCAGTGACTATACTCTAGATTGTTTTGGCAATTTACAATTTTAGTTTTCTGTTTATTTGGTCCGGTAGTTCATTTGGTTAGAATATCCCGATTCGTCGGGAGGGTCGCAGTAGTTGTGACCGTCTTGCCTCTAGAATTGCTCTCCGATCTTTCACATTTGGTCCGGTAGTTCAGTTGGTTAGAATACATGCCTGTCACGCATGGGGTCGCGGGTTCGAGTCCCGTCCGGACCGCTGAAAGCTTAAAAAAGCCTTTAATTATAAAAATTAGAGGCTTTTTTTGTTTTTGGGTCGAGGAAAAATCAATCATAGCCTGCGACATCCCAGAGGCCTTATACACCACTTGCTGATCATTTACCCAAGCGCAGTCCTTGTACTATCGACTTAAACAGGTAGACCTGGACGGTCAGTTTGAATTCAGTAAAATGGTAGAACTAAAACCAGCTTCCCCTGCTACCACAATGGATGTAATGGTGTACCCTAATCCCTTAAAAGACCAGGGCACCATCAAGGTTGTGTTGCCTGAAGCAGGCAGTGTTTAGTGGAAAGTCGTCTCAATCGAAGGCCGAACCATGGCACAAATGCACAGCAAAGGGAATACAGGATTACCCTTGACGCTTCCCAATGGCCGGCAGGCACTTATTTTCTAACTGCCTCTCACTACCAGGAGCAGATGACGACTTCATTTGTAAAACCCTAATCCTGCCTCTTTCAGAGCAGCTGTGGTAAGTTACCGAATCTGCTTTTCCTCTTTTGGAAAAGCAAACTGTGGCTGAAACTGCCTTATGGGGATATTGGAAATAGTAGCAGGTACGACTACCCGAACCTGTCTGCCATCAATTGCAGAAACAGTTTGCTTGAGCACTTGCAAAAGTCCCTGGGGGTATTCATCCAAATAAAGGGCTCCATTTCCGTCCAGGTCATAATCAGCATTTGTGATTACTGCTCCAGAGGCATAGGTAAGCATTCCGTAGCTTTTCCCATTGAGTTGTCTGGCATAAGCTTCTCCTTCCAGCCCAAATCCAAATACCCGGTGCAAAAAATCCTGAGGGTCATCTCCAACTGCAGCTTGTCGAAACACCTCTAGCGACTTGTCACTTTTAGCAAAATCAAGAAAAAGCATCACAAAAGCATCTTCCTGCTTCAGCACATCAAATAATTCCTCTCCACAGATTAATCCCTCCGGAGAAGTTCGGTTATTCAAATCAAATTCTGCGGTTAGAAAACTACCCTCCCGAGGTCCTGCATCCATTCCGTGGCCGCTAAAGTGTATGTAAACGATGTCTCTAGGGCTGGATTGAGCAACAATTTCGCGAATACGCCGAAGAATGGTTTCTTTTTTTGCTGACTCGTTTGTCAGGGTGTAATTTTTGATTTCACCAAACAACCAATTGCTACGCCCCCAACTATCTAAAATCCGAGTAATATCATTTTCTGGACTTTCGAGATTTAGTTGGGGAGATTTGAATGAGCCATTTCCCACAGCCAATACATACAAGTTTGGCAAGTTACCCTCAGCAATTGAGGTAAATGTCTCGTTCCGCTGTCGATCAAGAATCGCCTTCATGATCTGGTTACTGCGCTCAAAACTGGCAGCCAGGCTATCAGCGCGATTTCTATCTTGTTCAATAAGGGAAAACGTATACTGAATGAGTCCATTTATTCGCTTGGACTGAGATGGACATTCCTCTTGCAACAAAAGCAATTTGTCAATTGCAGGCTTGTACAATCGCGCAGCGATGTCCTCTTCAGCGCGAACAATAAGGCCATCACATTGCCCCAAACTTATAACTGGCAATATGATGGCCCAAATGATCAGAACTATACGAATCATAGCGGAGAAGTTTTCCGCTAAGTTAGGAAACTTGCGTTAAGCAGGTACTTTTTCCTTTTCCTCTTTCCCTTCTACAGTTTCAAGTATTTTGATTGGCTTTGCCAATTTTGCTACCTGGTTCGCTTCGCGGTACTTCTGCATAAATTTATCCT
Organism: Bacteroidota bacterium; assembly: GCA_039024295.1. Lineage (GTDB taxonomy): Bacteria > Bacteroidota > Bacteroidia > J057 > J057 > JBCDIQ01. The sequence goes on from JBCDIQ010000215.1 coordinate 9,036, forward strand.
TGGAATCGTTGTAGCTGGACACTCCACCGATTTTATGCAACAGATAAATGTAAATCCAGGCTAGGTCGATCTGATAAGGCAAAAACCCAGCACGTGCGCTGTTAGGATATAAGTGGTGATTGTTGTGCCATTCTCCTGAAAATAATCCAGGACGGGTCTGGTTAATAGACAAGTTGCGACGATCATAATCAACCCCTTCCTGGTGCTTTACGTGTCCACCACCGTGTCCGGTGTAGTTAAACGCTCTTACCAACATGAACCAAAACATAGCTGCACCGAACATAGCGCATACCAAGCCAGGACCTCCAATTAAGAAAAAGATGGTCCCCCAGAGGGCCCAGTTGAATAACGTTATCCCAACTACATAAAGAGGATGGGTAATTGAGCCATATTTTTGATACTGCTCGTACGTATTGATTTTCACTCCGGTGTGTTCCATATACCTGGCCACACGTTTGTAATCAGTTTCATCAAAGTCCTCAGCAATGCGCTGATGATTAAATTCGGCCAACATACAATACCAGAACCCTGCTACTGCATTATAAGGGTCACCGGGTTCGTCTGAGCGCGCATGATGAACATGGTGAGAAACAATGTAGATTTCTTCTGGAACAGTCTTGATTACCAAATTTTGAGTAATAAAACGCCAGATAGGATGACTAAACCTGTAGGCGTAATGACTTCCATAACGATGCAACCAAATGGTACCATGGGTACTCATCACGATCATGGTATAGACCATAAAAGCTGCAAAAAGTCCCCAAGTCAAGTATTTAAATGCAAAAAGTAAAAA
>JBCDIQ010000216.1:0-9821 GCA_039024295.1 Bacteroidota bacterium
AAAAAGTACCCAAAAGACTCCCCCAAACAAATCGAGTTTATCCTTGGATATACGAGACCCCGCTGTTTGGGGAGGCCAACGCGCATGTTTTTTTGCCAAAATACTAGCGTTTTAATTTAAAATTTGATCTATTTAGCTATTAGTAATATTCTGTCAAAAAACAGGATTTGCAAGACAAACTGATTTCAATTAGGCGATAAAAGATGAAAAATGCGCGCGATGATCGTCTTTTTGGTAAATTTCCTGAATCCACAATGCTACTATCCCCATGAGCACCTCATCCGCCCGAACCCTCAAACGTCGGCAGCAGCAGTTTTGCAGCCTGAATCAGCCCCGAGATTTGGGCTACCTGCTGGAAATACCCACCCACAAGCTGACTTTACTCAGCCTGAATCCCCAGTACAGACTTTTTTCTATCCCCAAAAAAGACGGCAGCCAACGCTGGCTTGAAGACCCTACCCCCGACCTCAAGGAAGTGCAAACCCGCCTCAACCGCTACTTGCAGGCCATTGCGTATAAAGCAGCATCCCCTGCGGCCTATGGCTTTATACTCACTGCCAGCCGTGACCCACATCCCCGCAACATTGTCACCAATGCGGAGCAGCACCTGGGCTGCCGATGGCTGTACAATGCCGACATCGAAGATTTCTTCCACCGGATCAGTTGGCAAACGGTGTTTGAGCAGTTTTCAGCCCCTCCGTTTGACTTTGACGATGAGCTGGCCCAATTGCTCACGCGCCTGTGCACCCATAAAGAGCGACTGCCAATGGGAGCACCTACCTCGCCCGTGCTCTCAAACTTTGCCTGTAGGGAAATGGATGCCCAGTTGCTAGACCTGGCCGCCTGGGCCGGTTGGACCTACACCCGCTTTGCAGATGACATGAGCTTTTCTGCTCACGATGCCATGTCTCCTGAGCACCTGGACAAAATCATTCAGATCGTGGAATCGTTTGATTTCACCTTTAATCCTGAAAAGGTTCATCTGTACGGACCGGAAGATGCCAAAACCGTAACCGGCTTGCGGCTGGAAGAACAAGTGAAGCTCCCGGCCGGCTATGCTGCCATGATGAATGCCGAAATCACCAAGCTGGGCCACGTGCTGGAAGTACAGCAGCAGGCCGGACGGCAAAGCGGCTGGGTGGCCCGCTACCGCCAGCGAGTGGAAGGGCTGATCACCTTCGCTGCCTTTGTGCTCGGCGATGACCACCCGGTGGTAGATAAAGCAGACGCAAGACTCTTGAAAGCCCTCAACCCACCCGAACCACATGCGACTTTGAGTTGGTTGGATTTTCCATATGTTTAGATAGGTTTTAGGTATTAGCTGTTAGGCAATAGGGTTTTCAAACGTTTCGCTTCCTGATAAGTGAAAACGACATACTACTGGCTTGGCATGCTCTGGTTAGTCCCGAGCATCGGGACAAAATTTCGTCCTGCATAACCATAACCTGTTGAGTCCCGAGAATCGGGACAAAATCCCGCAAAGCGGGGTGAACTACTGACTTTTTCTCCTCCCTCTCCTTTTATCAAGCCCAAAAAATGTGTACATTTGGTCAAAAGGTCTTTGACGTGGATTATCTTATTGGTCGTACCCATACATTGTTCATAGATTGAAGTAAATCGGACCCAATGCACAATATGGCCGTATTACTGTTACATTTTTGAGTCGTTATCCGCAGAATATCAATTAGTTAACCCGAGTAACGGGTAGAAGTGCGTTCCATTTTAGAAAGGATTGCGACTGTCCCCGTCTTGGTCGAAGAAGACCATTTTGTCTGTAGAAGTGCGTTCCATTTTAGAAAGGATTGCGACCAAACAATCTTGCCAGGTAAAGTCGCGCCACTGGTGTAGAAGTGCGTTCCATTTTAGAAAGGATTGCGACCTGGTAGAACTAGTTTCGTCCACATGCAGTGTCAGTAGAAGTGCGTTCCATTTTAGAAAGAATTGCGACGACAAGATGCAGATTTTATTCCGCCCTTCACCGGGTAGAAGTGCGTTCCATTTTAGAAAGGATTGCGACTCAAAGTCCAAATCCTTAAAAGGAGTTTTGAACTGTAGAAGTGCGTTCCATTTTAGAAAGGATTGCGACCGGTTATTCCAACCATCAGGGTAGCTATCACTGCGTAGAAGTGCGTTCCATTTTAGAAAGGATTGCGACTTCATGGAGGGTAGTGCAAATCTGCGTCGAATCGAGTAGAAGTGCGTTCCATTTTAGAAAGGATTGCGACTGTGCATGCAAAACCCTGTCAAGGTTCAGAACCTTGACAGGGTTATTTTTTTGGATTGAAAATCCATTTGATAGGCCCCTCCGCTGCGGTCGGGGAGACACCGCTGGGTGGGGTTATGGGTTCATCATAATGATGGTCTTTGAAAAGAACATAGTTTCAAGCGCTTCATAGAGCGGGCGTTTTACACCCTGCTCTATTGCAAACACCTCGCTTATCTTTTCAATAATGAGCAGCCTGCAGCCATCCGCGCCGTTTGGAAAACGGCGGTACGAAAGTTCTACTCCGTAGCGCGGGCGTTTTATACCCCGCGCTACTGCGAGCCTAAAAGGCCTGCCTATGCCCATCCGCGCCGTTTGGAAAACGGCGGTACGAGAACCCTGCTTCACCACCCCACCCAACTTTTTTCTATCCCATTTTTTCGCCCTAACTTGCCCAGGCAACAAAGTTTCTCACTTGAACGCCTGTTCAAACCGAGAAATCCACTTACAACCTGATTTCATTCTTCGATGCGACACCTACTTACTGCATGTCTTTGCATTTTGGCCTGTCAAGTATGGGCACAAGTCACAGTATCTCCCGCCATTCCCAACGCGGATGACACCGTCACCATTACCTATGATGCCACAGCAGGTAATAAAGCCTTAATGGATTACGAGGGAGAGGTGTACGTTCATACAGGCGTGGTCACCGGATCACTCGGCGCCATGAGCAAGGTCAAGTACGTCCAGGGAGAATGGGGCACACCTGACCCCCAGGTAAAAATGACCCGAATCGAAAAGAATAAGTACCAGATCAGATACCACCTGCGCTCATTCTATGGCATTGAGCTGAGCGAACCGTTTCTACAAATGTCTTTCCTGTTCCGAAACGCGGACGGATCAATCGTTGGGAAAACGGCAGAGAACCAGGAAGCCTTTTATCCGGAATTATCCACCCTCTCCTCCCGCGCCATGGACAAAGCCAGCGGAAAAGACGGCGTGTTCCTGGGCAAGCTGGATAAAGCTGAGGTACTGGAAGATAATCGGCTGTTACTCACCTCTGGCAAGCAACAGGTGGTGGTAGAGTTTTATGAAAATCATGCAGTTCGCGTGACCCTAAAACGTGATCCGGATCGAAATCCTGACTTATCCGGTGACTTAGTGGGATTACCAGATGTGGTTGCTCCTAAGATCAACATTGGCGAAAAATTTACTAGCTATACCAACGGCGAATATGAACTTCGCGTGCACCATGATCCCCTGAGAATAGAATATTTCAAGGGAGACCAGCAGCTTTTTTTTGATGCAGATGGCCTGTTCATGGACTCTAAGGATCAAATTATGGGCCTGCGCATGCAGCTCAAACCCTCCGAAGCATTATACGGCACAGGTTCGCGTGCCCTTCCCATGAATCGTCGAGGTCAGCGTTTTGCGGTATACCACAGCGCGATGTATGGCTACGAATTTGGAGAGCCTACTATCAATATTTCATTGCCCATTTTGATTTCTTCTCGGGGGTATGCGTTGATATTCGATACGCCTTATCGTGGATATTTTGACCTGGAAAAATCCGAACGAGAGCTGGCTGAATTCGGGGCAAAAACTAAAAAGGGACTTAGCTACGTGATCATTCCCGGTGATACCCCTGAAAAACTGGTCCAGGAAATTTCCCAAGTTACCGGGAAACAACCTTTGCCACCACGCTGGGCACTAGGGTATATCCAGTCCCGCTACGGCTATAAAACCGTGGATGAAATGCAGAGTACCGTAGAGCAACTTCAGGCTGCGGATTATCCGCTGGATGCCGTCATTCTGGATTTATACTGGTTTGGGGACAAAGATCAAATGGGAAAGTTGGATTGGGATGAAAACCAATTTCCAAATGTGGAAGGGGTACTAGAGAAGCTAGAAGGGGAGAATGTAAAGGTGGTGGTCATCACGGAGCCTTACTTCACCAAAGGTTCTGGAAATTATGAATACTTGGATAGCCTGGGATTTTTAACCAAAAATGAAAAGGGAGAGGATTACTTCATGCCCGACTTTTGGGCCGGTCCAGGGGGACTTCTCGACCTAACTCAGGAAGGAGCCCGAAATTGGATGTGGCAATTTTATGTGGATCGAGTGAATGAAGGAGTAGACGGATTTTGGTGTGACTTAGGCGAACCTGAACGGCACCCACCCGACATGCTACATGCATTCGGCAATGCCGAAGAGGTCCACAACCAATATCCCCAAATCTGGAATAAGATGGTGTATGAAAACCATCGAAGCGATTTTCCGGATATGCGGGTGTTCAACCTCTCTCGCTCAGGGTACATCGGCATGCAGCGTTATGCTACCTTCCCGTGGTCAGGCGACGTCAAAAGAAGCTGGAACGGCTTTCGTCCTCAACCCTCCATCATGTTGAGCATGGGCATGTGCGGGGTAGGCTACATGCACTCGGATGCAGGGGGATTCACCGGAGCCAAAAAAGACCCGGAGCTTTACACCCGGTGGATGCAATTCAGCGGTTTTGCCCCCATTTTCCGGGCACACAGCGCAGGGCTGCCCGCAGAGCCCATTTTCTTCCCGGACAGTGTTCAGGATGCTGTCCGTAAATCCATCAAGCTGCGTTACCAGTTGCTGCCCTACAATTATACCCTCGCATGGGAAAATAGTACTTCTGGCACCCCTATGGCGCGCCCTGTTATGTATTATCATCCAGACTTAGCTGAGCAAACCACCGAAGAAGACGCTTACTTTTGGGGCCGGGATTTACTGGTGGTGCCGATTTTGGAGGCAGGACAGAAGAAAAAAACAGTATTTTTACCCCCTGGAAAATGGACACATTTTCATTCAGGTACGAGGATTGAGGGGAACCGTGCCTACACCATGCCAGTGAGGTGGGATCACCTTCCCCTGCTGGTACGTGAAGGTGCCTTTATTCCGATGTCCCCCCTGAAATATAACACCCAAGAGGTTAACCTGGATACGATCATGATTCGTCATTATCCCTCTTCTGCAAATAGCTCAGGCACCCTGTATTGGGATGATGGACAAAATCCAGATGCCCTCAAAGAGAAGGCATACACCCTCATTTCCTTCGACAGTGAACCTCTTCCCAAAGGAAAAGGCTACCAGATTCAATTATCATCTGAAGGGAAGGGATTTGAAGGATTGCCCAACCAGCATGAGGTCTACTTCACCGTTTACGACTTAAAGAAGGGTCCAAAACGAGTCACAGCAGGTAGCACCAATTTGTCAAAAACATCTTCCTTTAGTGCCATGAAGGAAAAAGTAAACAGCTTTTATTTCGATTCGATTACAGGTAACCTTCATGTGCATACCCAATGGTCCAGACAGGATGTGGAAATCACCCTTTCAGGAAAGAAGATGTTCTAATTGTAAGCGAGAGATAATTCCTACTCTTATTCTAGAATCATTGTGTAAGCCTACGTATTGACTTGCGGAATTAGGCTGATAACCAAAAACTTAAATACTATGTCCGAGATGCTTTGGGAAGGAAGTGGGGCGTGGAAGAAACATACAAGGCTACAACATTACCTCGATTGGTTGAATAAACATAAAGGCCTCCAGTTTGACAATTACGATGCCCTGTGGGAGTGGTCAGTCTCCGACCTCGAAGGATTCTGGGGCTCCTTATGGGAATACTTTGACATTCTGGGTTCTCCTTATGAGCAGGTGGTGACCGAAAATCCAATGCCTGGTGCCAAGTGGTTTACCGGCAGCAGGTTAAATTATGCAGAGCATATCTTTCGTCAATCTTCGGCTGATAGACCTGCCTTGATTTTCAAACGTGAGGGAAAGCCGCTAATCGAGATGGCTTGGGCCGAACTGGAACAAAAGGTTGCGGCAACTGCTGCCTACCTACACGCGGCAGGGATTGAACCTGGAGATCGGGTGGTCGCTTTTCTTCCCAATATTCCCGAGGCCACCATCGCATTTCTGGCAGCTAATTCTTTAGGTGCAACCTGGTCAAGCACTTCCCCTGACTTTGGGGCAGATAGTGTGGTGGAGCGATTTCAGCAAATCCAGCCTAAAGTACTGTTTGCTGTTGATGGCTATCAATATGGAGGAAAGCCTTTTTCAAAAACAGAGGTTGTCCAACAAATTGTTGATGCCCTGCCTACCCTGGAAAAGGTCGTCCTCCTCCCCTACCTGGATTCGGAAGCAGGGGCCTTTATTGATGGGGCTGACTTATTTGAAACAGTGGTGGCCCATCCTCATCATGAGCTTAGTTTCGAACAAGTTCCCTTTGAACATCCCATTTGGGTGCTGTATTCTTCCGGTACAACAGGAAAACCCAAGGCTATCACCCATTCTCATGGCGGGGTACTCATGGAACACCTCAAGTACATGGCCTTCCACAATGATACCCATCCGGGCGAACGGTTCTTCTGGTTCACCACCACCGGATGGATGATGTGGAATTTCCTACAGGCTTCCCTGCTCAGCGGTGCTACCATGGTGTTATACGATGGCAGCCCTGGCTATCCCGATATGGATGCCCTTTGGCAGCTTACGGAAGAGGCTGGCATTCATCACTTTGGCACCAGTGCTCCCTATTTGGTGGCTTGCATGAAAAAAGAGCTCCAACCAGGTAAAACCCGCAACCTTAACGCATTAAGATCTGTGAGTTCAACTGGTGCTCCCTTGCCGCCGGAGGCTTTTGATTATGTATATGAGCACATAAAATCGAATGTTTGGTTGGCCTCTATGAGTGGCGGCACAGATGTTTGTACGGCATTTGTGGGAGGCGTAGCTACGGAGCCCGTTTACAAAGGGGAAATCCAGCGTCGTGGGCTCGGCTGTGCCATGTATGCTTTTGATGACCACAGTGAACCCATTGTAGGTGAGGTAGGAGAGATGGTCATCACCCAACCGATGCCCTCCATGCCGATCTATTTCTGGAATGACCCGGAGCATGCCCGGTATCGGGCAAGTTATTTTGAAATGTATCCGGGTATCTGGCGACATGGAGACTGGTTGCTGGTAACCGAACGTAACACCCTGGTGATCCTGGGACGTTCGGATGCGACCCTCAACCGTCAGGGTATACGCATTGGTACAGCTGAGATTTACCGCTGTGTAGATCAGATTCCAGGTATTAAAGACAGCCTGATTGTCAACCTCGAACTGGAAGGGGGCCGTCATTACATGCCCTTATTTGTTTGTCCACAACCCGGCCATCAGGTGGATGAGGAAATGATCAAAACAATTGCCGCAGAGCTACGCGCTGCCTATAGCCCCCGCCACGTCCCGGACGCGTGCATTGAGGTACCAGATATCCCCTATACCATCAGTGGCAAAAAGCTGGAAGCCCCAGTGAAGAAAATCCTGATGGGCATTCATCCGGAGAAGGCTGCTAACCCAGGTGCAATGCGCAACCCTGAGTCTTTACAGTTTTTCCTGGACTTCAGGAAAAAGGTGGAGGAGATGTGAGATAATCGTTGGATTTCACCCGCAAACCTCAGTTGCTCTCCGCCAGCTTAATAAGTGACCTATGTCCATTTTCCAATCCTGGTCTCCTCCGTAAATGACGTATTTATTTTTGATGGGTAGGCTGCTGATCGACTCAATCCAGGTGAGGTGTTTAAAAAATTCTGGATGAAATGTTCTGCCTGACTTAATTTCTACTACAGTCAACTCCCCACCCAAGTCAATCATCAAGTCAACCTCTTTTTGTTTCTGATCCCGCCAGTAGTAAATCGGCGGCCTTGCGCCTTGATTAAGGTAATATTTAGATATTTCATTAATAATAAAGTTTTCGAATAAAGCTCCCTTCTGGAAGTAATTTTGTAATGCATCTGCATCACGAATGCGGAGAAGGGAACAGGCTAAACCAGTATCATAAAAATACAGCTTGGGGGCTTTGGTAATTCGTTTGTTAAAATTTCGAAAATAAGGAGACAGCCTATACACAACAAAAGAGGTTTCCAATACCGATAGCCAATTTTGAACAGAAGAGACACTGATTCCTGTATCACTGGCCAATTGGGCATAATTAATGGTTTGTCCAATATGACCCGCACAAATCGATAAGAACCTTTGGAAAAGGGCAAGGTTGCCTATATTCTTTATTTGACGTACATCTCTTTGAACATACGTCTCTAAATAATCAGGATAAAATCTATTGGGTAGGAGCTGTTTATCAAAAATCCTGGGATAGAATCCCCGTTGTATAATCTGCTCATAAGACTCTTCCTCCATTCCTGCTTCACTTAGCTCTTCAAGAGAAAATGGCAAGAGGTAAAAAACACCTGTCCGACCAGCCAAGGACTGGCTCACCTGCTCCATCATTAACATATTCTGGGATCCAGAAAGCACGAACTTAGCATCGGAGTCTTCATCCACAATTGATTGGATGTAAGATAGCAACTCAGGCACCCGCTGTACTTCGTCAATCAGCAGCCTATGGCCATGTTGTTCAAAAAAACCTCTGGGATCTTCCATTACCCCCCTCCTCACATCCGGCGGCTCCATAGAAAAATAAGCAAATTGAGGAAACATCTGCTTGAGAAGGGTGGTTTTCCCGCTCTGTCGAGGCCCGGAAAGTGTTATAATGGGGTAGCTCTTGAGAGATTCTTGTATGGTGCCTTTGATGGCTCTAGGTATCACAGGTAGCTTGCTTATTTAGAGGTAGACATAAAAAAACTAATTGATCCATAAAAAATCTTCATCCACAAGATAGATATGTACCCCAAATGGTACAAATCTATTTTTCAAAAATAGATCTGTACATATTTTTTAGCATTACCAAACAATTTATGTGGCTGAAATCACCCCACATTTTCTCCTGATCTATTGATCCGACTTGAAATTCCCTGTATCTTCTAGGTTAGACAACTCTGCATTATCACCTTATAACCCCACGTCATGAGCAGCTACAATTCCCACGAATTTGACCCCAGGTACCCTTCGAATGAGGACTTAATTAAACGAGCCAAAAAGCGAATCCCGAAGTTCGCTTTTGAGTACTTGGACGGAGGCTGCAATGAAGACGTAAACCTGCATCGGAATACCCACGACCTCAGAAAAGTGGAGTTGATTCCTCGTTACCTGAAGTCCTACGAAGGGTCTTCGCTCAAAACAGAAATTTTTGGCATTGAATACGATGCCCCTTTTGGGGTGGCACCCGTAGGGCTACAAGGCCTTATGTGGCCCAACTCTCCCGAAATCCTGGCAAAGGCAGCTGTGGCGCATAACATTCCCTTCGTGTTAAGTACCGTTTCCACTTCCAGCATTGAGCGGATTGCGGAGATAACCGAAGGCAAAGCCTGGTTTCAGCTGTACCACCCCGCCAAGGATGCACTTCGAGATGACATCCTGAGACGTGCTGCAGAAGCGGAGATGCCGGTGCTGGTGATCCTGTGTGATGTGCCCAGCTTTGGCTTCCGGCCGAGAGACATTCGAAATGGCCTTGCCATGCCACCTAAAATGAGCTTGCGCAACTTCCTGCAAATTGCCCAGAGGCCCAGGTGGGCCATTCAAACCCTGAAACACGGACGCCCTCAGTTTCAAACGCTCAAACCTTATCTGCCTCCCAAAATTGACATGAAAAAGCTGGGCAAACTGATGGACGAATCGTTTGAAGGCAGGTTAAATGAAGAAAAAATTG
>JBCDIQ010000217.1:0-9763 GCA_039024295.1 Bacteroidota bacterium
ATAGTTTTTAACAAATATGTACTTTTTCGCATTTATAGAATACCCCTAAGGCCCGAAGTAAAAAAACAAAGAGATCATATCCTTACATGGAAAATACAATTTACGCCTGTCAATTAGCAGTCCGAGCCTTACGGATAACCTTAAAACTTCCGTTTTCTTGTTTCTCGTACCTAAAACTACCGACTGATACAATTGAGCCAGCTTTTTTTTCTGCCAGGTCCACTATCTCTATATACTCGGTGTGAATGGAGCCACCTGTAACACTTGCCAAGGTCAGGTAGTGAGGATGAATCCATACATTGCGTAATACCCGCTTCTCCCCAGACCTCCCTAAAATGACCTCCTGATTATTGAACAATAAAATTCTCACGGGACGTTTCAGGTGCCTTGCCAGGGAAATATCTCGGATAGAGGATCCTCTGTCAGCGATCAGCACTAACTCGCCAAATCCTTTGGCCCTCTTGCTCCGACTGGATTTCAACAAAGCCTCCACATCATTTTCGGCAGCGTCCCCTCCCATACTTCCTTGCTTTACGCGAATCATCGTGCGCAACAACTGCTCCGGACCATCCGGCTTGACGTAGAATAGACCTCCAGTGCTCCCAACCTTTTTTTGATAATGAGGCTTCCCATTTCCATCGTTAAAAAAGACCACATGCCCGATCCTTCCCTGCCCCAGCATTTCCTGTTGCCACCTTAAGGCTGTTGCTCCCTTTTTATACATGCTGGCAGTCCAATCCATTACCACCAGCATATTTTTCCATTCCGGGTGACGCTCAAAAATCTTCCAAACAGAAGAATCAGGCAATTCAATATTGGGTTGCTGCAAGATCCTGTTCCAGATGACCATTTCTGGATGTACCAGCATAAGGCTATCGATAGGAGGCTCATCCGGTGAGAGTGATTTACTTTCCCCAGGTTTCCAATGAACAATAAACCCGTGAAAAAACGTCCTAGCTTCTGGATCGGAAGCAGGAGCTGTTTGCAACACATATTTCCATCTGACTTCCTTTCGGGAAAACAAGCTACTGTCTAGGGAATAAAGTGATCTCATACGTTCTTTTAGGAGCCAATCGTAGTTGGTTCGCCAATCTTCGGCTCGCTTAGGGTATTGGGTGAAGACCAATTCTACCAGATAAGCCCCTTCGGAGACCTCCTTTGTGTACCCATTTGTTTTGAGAATTTCAGGTCGGGCATAAGGAAGGGGAAGGACCACCCGACCATTTCCTTCTTGTAACTGATACGTAACAACTTCTTCAGTAGCAACTTGTGATGGAAGAACAAACTGAGCCCTCACGGGAATAACGCCTATTCCCATCACCCAGATAAGGCCTATTAATGATTGAAGTCGGAGTTTCATACACATTAAATATACGAAACCGACGAAATCATAGTACATGCCTACTAATCCCAAGGGTTATACACACCTTAGATAAGTTGCGCGATTTTTGTTAGGTTAACTATTCCTTCACTCGTCGTCCGCTGTTGCCATTACCCCTTCGAAACTGGAGGTTTACGCATACATTATAGCAGCTCAGTTAAAAATAGGTAAACGATTCTGCGACCAGAGGCGTTACCATTATGACTACACACATGTCGCTGCCATTAGACTGTTTTTTCAATACCCAATAAGCTATGAAAGCACCTTTGCGCTTGTTCTGTTGTTTGCTGCTATTCATCCTAGGTCGTACTACATTTGTATCTGCTACGCATATTACAGGTATCGACCTTGTATATGAATGTGTTAGTCCACAAAATAATAGGTACCGGTTTGATTTAACCTTATATCGAGACTGTTTGGGTGGCCAGGCGGGATTTGATGCTACCATTACCCTGTTTATATTCAATGGGGACAATGGCAATCTCTTCGGGACAGTCGACATTAATCGCCCCTTTACCACACCTGAAATTATTCCTGCAGATTGGAACCGGTGTACAGGGCGCGTCTACAACTTATGTGTTGAGTTTGGCCTTTATTCTACCTTTGTCACCCTTCCCCCTCGCCGCGGAGGGTATGATGTGATGTGGTCCCGATGTTGTAGAAATAATGCTGTTACCAATATCCAATCTGCTCCTCCACAGAACAACTCTCAAGGTGTAACCGCATTTGTTCACGTTCCGACGACCGCTGATGTAGTTGGATGTAATTCTTCGCCCGTCTTTCGTCAGCTCCCTCCGCTTTTCCTATGTGTTAACAACCCGTTCAACTTCGATCATTCAGCAATCGATCCCGATGGGGACTCCCTCGTGTATGTCATCTCAAATCCATATGGTGGCATAAATACAACTGGATTTGGAACCAGTGCTATTAACCCTGTTATCAATTTAGGAAACCCAGGTGGACCACCGCCTTATCAGAATATTATCTATTTACCTGGCTTCACCTATCTAGACCCTTTTGGGACAGGAAACTTCCGAATAGATATAAACTCAGGGAACCTCACCTTGACGCCTACCTCACAAGGACTATTTGTATTCGCCTTATCGGTACTGGAGTATAGAAACGGCGTGTTACTAAGCGAGAATAAACGAGACTTCCAGATCAATGTGGTCCAATGTCAGCCTCAGGGGACGCCTCCTACCATTACCACCAACACAACTGGAAACCCGAATTCCACTGCTGATACCATATATGTGCAGCCCGAAGACACCTTATGTTATACCCTAAACCTAACAGACCCCACTACCACAGATATTGTGGAGTTGACCCCCATTAGTGCAGCATTTGGAATTGGTGGTACATTGCCCGCCCCTTATGCTACCCTCACTCAGGTAGTCGGTAATCCTACTACAGGCCAGGTATGCTGGGAGCCTAGCTGTGACTATGCTGGCCAGACCATCCCGCTGATTGTGAGTGGAAGGGACACGAATGACTGTGCGGGTTACAACAATACATTTGATACCACCTGGGTAGTAGTAGGTGGAGCTAATCCTCCTACGATTGACCATACCTTTGTCATTGGGGGTGGTAGCCAAAAAACGATCACCGTAAACACCCTTGAACAGGTGTGCTATGACTTCCAGGCAGAGGATATAGATCCAAGGAACGGCGTAGTAGTAACTCCGTCCCAAGGTCCCTTCCTTTCATTGGGAGGGAATGCTTCCTTCACTTCCAATGGTGCCAACCCCGCAACGGGCAGGGTCTGCTGGCGACCGGGCTGCGATGATGCGGGCCAAACCCATTTATTGATTTTACAGGCACTGGATACCAACTACTGTAATTTTTCTACTCCCGTATTTGATACAGTAGAGGTAATCGTTCGTCCGCTACCAACCCTAACTGTACCTCCGGTGATCGAATTCTGTGCAGGCACGGAGGTCACCCTTCAAGCTTCAGCAACTGCTCCAGGATCTTTTAGCTGGATACCTACAGCAGGGCTTAGTGACCCCAATATTGCGAATCCCTCCATCTTTCCCCAGGGAACCTCGCCGTACATTGTTACCTACAGGGATGCCAGATTCAATTGCCCACAACAAGATACCACCCTGTTGCAGGAGCTTCCTTTGCCTACGGTTATTGTTTCGGCGGATGCAGCCATATGCTCAGGGGATTCCATCCAACTTGCTGCCCTGGGAGGAATCAATTATACCTGGACACCTGATTCTTCCCTGTCCTCCGGTAGGATCAACAATCCTTTTGCCCGCCCCGATGACACCACCACGTATCAGGTGATAGTTGAAGGAGCCAATGGCTGCTTCGATTCTGCAGAAGTGACCATTACCGTAAACCCACTGCCCATAGTTGACGCTGGGAGAGATACCGTAAAATGTGGGGATATTCCGATTCAGCTTGGAGCCAACGGAGGCGTGAGTTTTCAATGGTCCCCCAGCGCAGGGCTGGATGATTCTACTATGTTCAATCCTTTTGCCAACCCAGATTCCAGCACGACCTATTTCGTCGCAGTCACAGACACCAATGGCTGCGTCAATACAGATTCCGTATTTGTCCGCACATTTTATGCAGATGCAGGACCAGATGTGCCGCTGTGTGTCTTCGACAGCTTACAGCTCAATGCCAGTGGCGGGGTTGCATACTTATGGGATGTGGACCCGGCTCTTATCAATCCCAATCAGCCAGACCCTACCGTTTTCCCACAAGCAACACAAGATTTTTTCGTGACGGTTACTGATACCACGGGTTGTACCGATAGGGATACCGTTCGCATCACCGTAAACCCGCTACCTGTCACCACGGTCACCAATCCCGACCCATACGTGTGTTCAGGTGGCCCTACAATTATTACCGCGACCGGAGGAAGTATATATAGTTGGACACCTGCCAACACCCTAAACGACTCTACCTTGGCAGCTCCAACAGCCTTCCCGATTAACAACGGCCCTAATATCATTGACTCGGTTTGGTACTTTGTCACCGTGACGGATACCAATGGCTGTTCTTCGGATGATTCTATCGGACTGGAGGTTCGAATAAGGCCAGAAATAACGGTCAGTGCAGATACCTTTGTATGCCCGGGAGATACGGTCCCCATCTTTGTACAAGGGGGTTTTGGGGTTATCGACCAGTTTTGGACACCTGGTGGCACCTTGTCTGATACCACTGTGACCAACCCACTGGCATTCCCGGATAGTTCTACCTACTATTTCGCAACGGTCATTGCAACCTGGGGATGTGACAATACAGATTCTGTCTTTGTTTACGTCATCGACCCGGATGCAGGACCCGACCTGGAGGTCTGTTTTCAGGACAGCATACAATTAGCTGCAAGCGGGGGCGTAGCATATGAATGGAAGCCAACAACTGGGCTTTCTAATCCTTTTGTGGCAAACCCAATGGCCTCACCGCCTGCTACTACCACCTATACAGTGATTGTAACAGATAGTGTTGGATGTGTGGATTCTGCTGAAATGGTCCTGACTGTGCTGCCACAACCGCCTGCAGTTACGGGTGCAGATACTGCAATCTGTATTGGGGATACTGCACAATTGTCTGCCGGTGGAGGTATTTCCTATGCATGGACTCCGGTAGAAACGTTGTCGAATGATACCATAGCAAATCCTGTGGCCTGGCCTGATGTTACCACTTTATACAATGTCGTCGTTGGCGATACGAATGGGTGCTTTGATACTGTGAGCCAGGAGGTAACCGTAAATCCCTTGCCAATCATTGAGGCAGGGCTGGATGCCACCATTTGTCGAAATGACTCAGCACAGCTACAAGCTACTGGCGGAGAACAATACTTCTGGAACCCGGCAACTGGGCTTTCCAATTCAGAAATTGCTGATCCAAAAGCATCCCCAAGTAGCACAACAGAGTATACTGTCTTAGGAATAGATATAAACGGCTGCGAAAACACTGATTCAGTGGTGGTCAATGTAATTCAGCCGCCGGTGGGAGAAACTTCTACCCCCATTGACAGCATCTGTAAATTTGACAACACACAACTGGAAATCAGTGGAGCCCTTGCATATGTCTGGAGTACTGGAGAATCTGAACCTACGATCACGGTTGAACCCAGGGAAACGACTCGCTACTGGGTTATTCCTGTAGGAGATGAAGGATGCCCCGGGGATACAGTATTCATGGATGTAATTGTATTGGAACTTCCAGAGGCTGGGTTTACACCTGATCCTGCAGAAGGATTTGCGCCCCTTACAGTGAATTTCCAGGATCAAAGCCGCTACAGTACCTTGTACCAATGGGACTTTGGGGATGGGGGCATCTCCACTGAACAATCTCCTACCCATGTATTTCAGGAGCCTGGTATGTATGCAGTTACCTTAACGGTTGATAATTTTGTTGGGTGCCCTGACAGTTACACCTTCGAAGTAATCGAAGTATTGGGCGCGCGTATTTTTATCCCTAATGCCTTCTCCCCCAATGACGATGGACAGAATGATGAATTTTACATCCAGGGAGGTGGAATCCAGCTCGTTGACTTCCGTGTATTCAACCGGTGGGGTAGAGAAGTGTATGCAGCTTCAAATCCGGGTTTTCGATGGGATGGCAGATTTCAAGGCACCTCAGTGCCTGAGGGGGTGTATGTGTACCGGATGATGGCCACAACCTTTGGTGGTGAGCGAATTCAGCGCCAGGGTACTATCACAGTGATCCGATGAAACAAAAAAGGCTGCCCGTTATTCAGGCAGCCTTTTCTTTTAGCGGGGTTCTCCCTGATTAAATGAATTGTTCTTCATAGCGAGATTTGAGGTCTCCCACAATCTTTTTGATAAACTGCTCGTCATCCTTTTTGCATACCAACAAGGCATCTCCTGTATCAATAACTATAAAGTTTTCTAAGCCATCCAAGACAACGACTTTGTTGGGGTCTTTAACCTGGACAATGTTACCAGAGGATTTATAATGTAAGATGTGGTTTCCCTGCAGAGCATTCCCGAGGTCATCATGCTCTGAGTTTTCATACACTGAGCCCCAGGTTCCCAGATCGCTCCATCCAAAGTCTGAAGGTATGGTAAATACATTGGGGGCCTTTTCCATGATCCCATAATCAATGGAAATGGGCTTACAGGTAGAATATGCTTGATTCACCGCAGCCTGCTCCCCATCGGTGTAGTAGTCTGAACTGATTCCGGCAAATAATTCTGCGGTCTCAGGAAGATTTTCATGAAAAGCTCCCAAAATCGTTTTGCCAGAAAACAGAAAAATCCCTCCATTCCACAGGAAGTCTCCACTTTCAATAAAACTCTTGGCAACTTCCAGGTTAGGCTTTTCGGTGAAGGTCTTGACCTTGTAATAGCCATTATCTGTTTCGTCTTCGATGTACTGGATGTATCCGTACCCAGTATCAGGACGAGTAGGGGTAATCCCCAGCGTCATGATGATGTCCTGGCTTTCTACAGCTGAAAGCCCCAACTTAATGTTGTGCTCAAATACATCACGCTTTTCGATCAGGTGGTCAGCTGGAGACACCACAAAACTAGCGTTTGGATTGATTTTATTGATCTTAAAACAGGCATATGCTACACAGGGAGCCGTATCACGACCCATAGGTTCAAGTAGCACCTGGTTATCTGATAACTTGGGCAATTGTTCTTTTACCAGATCGAAATAACGATCATTGGTTACAACGTAGATATTTTCTGCAGGAATAAAGGAGTGAAAACGGTCAAATGTTTCCTGGATCAAGGTACGGCCTGTGCCTAGGATATCGTGGAATTGCTTAGGAAAGGTTTTACGACTCATGGGCCAGAAGCGGGTACCAACCCCACCGGCCATGATAATTACATAGTGGTTTTTGTGTTCCATATAATGGCGTGATTCGTTGAGTTCTACAGGTTAATGATTAAGATACTGGTAAAATTCATGCAAGTTAGCATCCGGCCGGAAAAAATATCTATCCTTTATAAGGAACCGGATCAAAAGGGTGACAAAAGGCATTCCAAAGGCCAAACAAAATCATCATTTTAAACGTAATATTTATAGGCCGCGCGAAAATTCGCAATTTTTCATGTTTTTACCCTGAAGTTGTAAGAAGTCAGCGAAAATTCACTGAGTTTTGCACGACATTTGTATAGAATATGCAATAGAATTTACGTCAGTCTATTTTTTTCGTCCATCGCCAAAATAAACGTCCATCATGAACACTGAGTTTTTTTTGAACTTGTCGCTTTCCATCAGCCATCCACTTCCAATCTGGAATGAACCTGAAAACGGAGAAGAAGAAGATTGGTACCTTTACGGTATCTGAGGCAGTCCCTCCCTAGGCACCTGCTAGAATGAAATGAAACATGAGCCATTCTTTCCCATAAGAATGGCTCATGTTTTTTTGTTTATCTTTCAAAAAAGATTCACATAATGAGATGCTTGGTAGGATTGGTCATGTTGCTTCTACTGTTGGCTCCACAAGAAGTAGCAGCAGGGGATAAAATGAAACTCCTGATTCAGCGAGCAAAATCCCTCAAAGGTAAAACCCTGATCGTCCCAGAGATTTTACCAGATACCTTTTACCTGAATAAAGTTCGCAAGAGCAAGAAAAAAGGAGCTGAACGCGAGGCAACCTATCTCCGTCAGATAGCTCAAGCCAATATAAACCTGAAGCGTTACCTCCAAGAGCACTTCGATTACACCACCCTCGAATTTGTCTCTACAGATGTTGGATCATATCCTCAGTTATTCGAAGGCTATGATCCACAAAAATATGCAGTCTTACAATTTGGGGAAGCGACTCAATGGGTTACCGGCAAGAAAAGAGGAAAGTATTATACGCAGACCTTTGGATGCTACGATACAGACGGCATTCAACCCCTTGTAATTATCCCGGCAAGGGCTTTTCAGTTTCATGATGCCAATACAGCCGAGCTTACCATTATTCGCCTGAATGAAATGCTCTGGCGATATTATAAAAGAGGTAAAAAGGAAAAGGAATCCTAAGGAGTTCCCTTTTCCAGCACATATATTTCTAGTGCATCCCAAGTGCGACCCGTAACCGGGGTTCTGCTACTCCAAGCACGGTTATTTTTTCCCTTCCATGGGGGATATCACGGGTCATGTTCCGTGTATCAATGATTCGGCGGCCATGCTCCACGATGAAATCAAAATCAAATGCATCATGGTCGGTAATGAGCACCACACAGTCGTAAGCGGCAAGTGACTCTTCGGTGATTTCAACCGGGTAGTACACCTTATCTCCAACCGGGAATTCTTCTACCCATGGATCGGTAACGTCTATCTGTTCAATGCCCACCTCACGTAGCCTCATGATAACTGCCTCTGAGGTAGAATTCCGAATGTCCTTCACATTCTTTTTAAAGGAAGCACCCACAATGAGCACCTTCGCCTGGAAAATAGAAATGGGTTCCCGCGCAATGGCATTTACCACATGCTGCGCCACATGGTAAGGCATGCTCTCATTTACATTTGCTGCGAGGGTGATAAAGCGTGTTTCAAAATCATGTTCCCGGGCAAGCCATGATAAATAATAGGGATCAACCGGAATACAATGGCCCCCTACTCCAGCACCTGGCGTAAACTTCATGAAACCAAAAGGCTTGGTACCTGCGGCTTCAATTACTTCCCAAAAGTCAATCCCTCCCATGCGCTCGCACAGCAGGGCAAGTTCATTAACCAAGGCAATATTGACCGAACGGAAGATATTTTCCAGGAGCTTTTCCAGTTCTGCCACCTTCGGGCTACTCACCATGTATACTTGATCGATGATCTGGTTATTGGCGAAGGAGGCGACAATGGTGCCTGTTTCACTGGTTCCCCCCGTTACGATCGGGGTATTGCCTGTGTGCCATTGGGTGTTTCCAGGATCCACTCGCTCTGGGCTGAATGCCACAAAGAAATCTTCGCCTGCCTTGAGACCACTTTTTGCCAATACAGGAATCAGGTAATGCTCTGTAGTACCTGGGAAAGTGGTACTCTTCAACACCAACAATTGGCCAGGCCGTAAAACCGCCGCAATACCTTCCCCAGCAGATAGGATATAGGTCAGGTCAGGATCTTTATTGGCATCAAAGGGGGTAGGAACACAAATGTAAATGATATCCGCCTCCCCCAAGGAATCGTAGTTGTCAACTGCAGATAGCAATCCATTATGAACAACCTCAGCAATTTCCTCGTCAGCCAAGTCTTCAATAAAGTTTTCTCCTTTATTCAGCATTTGGACTTTTTGTTCAGACACATCCATCCCAATGCACCGGAATCCTTTTTTACAAAACTCCAGGGCAATGGGCATGCCTACATACCCCAATCCGACGACGCCAATTACTGCTTGTTTTTGTTGAATTTTTGATGCCAATTCAGCAGCAGGGCCATTCAACTGCCCCAAAAGGTCTTCAG
>JBCDIQ010000218.1:0-9719 GCA_039024295.1 Bacteroidota bacterium
AACATCTATGCGACCTGTCAGCGGCTCATAGCGGACCTTGCAATCATACCATTCATCAGCAGTGATGTCAATGGGTGCGCTCGTTTTGAGCTGCAAGTTATTATTGACCGAACGGTAAATCTCCACCTTGTCGGGTGAGCCTGTATTGTTTCGGAACCAAATGAAGTAGGAATTACCCCGATTGGTCTGCTTGGGATCATCCGCAAAAAAGTGGTCATGAGGCGTTTTGTGTGAGGAAGTAGACAATTTACAGTAATTTAATTGCTTTTAAATTTAGTCAAAAGATAAATAAATACCAATAAATATAGCTTTATATCTAATTTAAGTCATATGTTGATCCATGAATGTGATTTGCCGCATCTCCTTTTCGTGTAAAAAAAAAGCTCCAGCCGAAGAGCTGGAGCATTTTCATTATGTATCAATTATTCAAGAGGATCAAGCACCTGCCTGCGCACGAATCAAATTCAAAGCAGAACCCGCACGTAGCCACTCAATCTGAGCGTCATTGTACGTATGGTTTGCCATGATTTCTTCGCTGGTCCCATCGGAATGGTTCAGGGTAATCTTAATTTGCTGTCCAGGAGCAATGCTCGAAGCATGAATGTCAATGGAATCGTCTTCCCGGATTTTGTCATAATCGTCCGGGTTGGCGAAGGTAAGTCCCAGCACACCCTGCTTCTTCAGGTTGGTTTCGTGAATACGGGCAAAGGATTTCACCAGTACCGCACGTACCCCACGGTGACGAGGCTCCATGGCAGCATGCTCACGGGAGGAGCCTTCTCCATAGTTTTCATCACCAATGATGATGGACTGAACGCCAGCGTCTGCATACGCACGAGCCACCTTAGGCGTTTCGGTGTATTCACCGGTAAGCTTATTTTTGGCATTGGCTTCCATGGTAAACGCGTTCACGGCACTTAGCATGAGGTTATCGGAGATATTATCCAGGTGACCGCGATAGCGCAACCAAGGACCTGCCATAGAAATGTGGTCAGTAGTACATTTTCCGTATGCCTTGATTAGCAAAGTCAATCCTGTGATATCTTCTCCGTCCCAAGGTGCAAATGGCGTCAGCAGCTCCAATCGCTGAGAATTGGGATTCACCACCACTTCAATGTCGCTGCCGTTTTCTGCGGGAGCTTGGTAGCCGGGATCTTCTACATCAAATCCGCGAGAAGGCAGTTCTTCTCCTCTTGGCGGATCCAGCACAACCTCCTGACCGTCTTCATTAACCAATGTATCAGTTAACGGATTGAAGGTGAGGTCTCCTGAAATGGCAAAAGCGGTCACAATTTCGGGCGATGCCACAAAGGCGTGGGTGTTGGGGTTACCGTCATTCCGCTTCTTGAAGTTCCGGTTAAAGGAAGTAATGATGGAGTTCTTGCGATCGGGATCATCGGTATGGCGTGCCCATTGTCCGATACAGGGACCGCAGGCATTGGCTAGTACTACGCCACCAATCTGCTCAAAGGCATCCAACTGCCCATCGCGCTCCACGGTAAATCGAACAAGTTCGGAGCCTGGGGTCACAGTAAACTCCGATTTTACTTTCAGGTTCTTGTTCACCGCCTGGCGCGCCACAGAAGCAGCTCGGTCCAGGTCTTCATAAGAGGAGTTGGTACAAGAACCGATCAGCCCTACTTCCAGGGTAGAAGGATAGTGGTTGTTCTTGACAGCGTCGGCAAACTGAGAAAGTGGCCATGCTGCATCTGGCGTGAAAGGTCCGTTGACGTGAGGCTCCAGTTCACTCAAGTTGATCTCGATCACCTGATCAAAATATTGCTCAGGATTGGCATAAGCCTCCGGGTCACCGGTCAGGTGGGCGGCAACGGCATCTGCTGCTGCGGCAACTTCCGCTCTTCCGGTAGCCTTTAGGTACCGGGACATAGATTCGTCATACCCAAAGGTTGAGGTGGTCGCACCGATCTCTGCACCCATGTTGCAGATGGTGCCCTTACCGGTACAAGAGAAGCTATTCGCCCCTTCGCCAAAATACTCCACAATGGCACCTGTGCCTCCTTTTACGGTAAGGATACCTGCTACTTTTAGGATTACATCCTTCGGTGAGCTCCATCCGTTTAGTTCTCCCGTCAAATGAACCCCGATTAGTTTGGGCATCTTGAGCTCCCAAGGCATACTTGCCATTACGTCAACGGCATCGGCACCGCCTACGCCAATGGCAACCATCCCCAGTCCACCTGAATTCGGGGTGTGGGAGTCTGTACCGATCATCATGCCGCCTGGGAAAGCATAATTTTCCAGCACCACCTGGTGGATGATTCCCGCGCCTGGCTTCCAGAACCCGATTCCATACTTATTAGAAACGGATGACAGGAAGTCGTATACCTCTTTGTTGGTATCAATGGCGGTTTCCAGATCCTCTTCTGCACCGACCTTGGCAAGAATCAGGTGGTCACAGTGAACCGTTGAAGGCACAGCCACCTTTTCTTTTCCAGCCATCATGAACTGGAGCAGTGCCATCTGGGCTGTGGCATCCTGCATGGCTACGCGGTCAGGAGCAAAATCTACATAGTCTTTGCCCCGATTGTAGGATTTCAGAGGCGTATCCGGATGAAGATGCGAGTAGAGAATCTTTTCCGAAAGGGTCAAAGGACGTCCAAGAACTTCTCTAGCATTGTCTACCAATTGAGGCAGCCTTGCGTAGTAGTCCTTGATCATTTCTAAATCGAATACCATAAGCTTTTTGTAGTTGTGTAATGAATTAGTTAATACGACGGGTACAGGATTGCTTATCCTGGTTCGCCATCATAAACCATAACTGGGGTATTGTTGCAGGAGTACCCTGCATACTAATTCAAGGCTTAAACCAAATTGTGGTTTTGGTTAAGTCCACTGTCTGATACGGTTTAACGTACTATTGGGTTGTTTTGATTCAAGAACTAAAATAACCGGATAATTCCTCTTGATGTTCCTCTCCTTCTTAAAGCGGGCCTGGACTTGTATCAATTAAAAAAACTGAGCACAGCCTAAACCATGCTCAGTTTGATATAACGTTAAAGTACAATTAAGTCACCTATTCCTATGCAAATAGCTTCTTGCTGGGAGGTGCAAATTTGGTCAGGTTGATGCCATCGACTGCCGATTTATACTCCTCAAAAGTGGGGGTTCTACCAAGAATGGCAGAAAGAACAACCACAGGAGTTGAAGCCAGCAGTGACTCTCCCTTCTTGCGGTCAGAGTCCGCTACTACACGGCCTTGGAACAAGCGGGTAGAAGTAGCCATAACGGTATCTCCTTTTTCCGCTTTCTCCTGGTTGCCCATACACAGGTTACAGCCAGGACGCTCCAGGTACATCATGTTCTCATATTCTGTACGAGCTGCATTTTTCGGATCATCATCATCAAACTCAAATCCTGAGTACTTCTGGAGTAATTCCCAATCACCTTCTTCCTTGAGTTCATCAATGATGTTGTAAGTAGGGGCCGCAACAACGAGCGGAGCATTGAATTCAACCGTTCCTTGCGTTTTTTCAAGGTTTCGCAGCATGTGCGAAAGAATCTTGAGGTCACCTTTATGTACCATGCAAGAACCTACGAATCCCAGATCTACCTTCTTCTCGCCACCATAGTAAGAAAGCGGGCGAATGGTATCGTGGGTGTATCGCTTGGAGACATCCTCGTTGTTTACATCTGGGTCAGCGATCATGGGCTGGCCAATGATGTCTAGGTCTACCTCAAATTCAGCGAAGTACTTGGCGTTAGCATCAGGGGCCAAGGCAGGCTTTATACCTGTTTTGATCTCGGTAATTCGGTGATTCGCTTTGTCGACCAAGCCTTGGAGCACTTGTTGCTCATTGTCCATGCCCTTCTCAATCATGATCTTGATTCTGTC
The DNA here is from genome assembly GCA_039024295.1 of Bacteroidota bacterium. Lineage (GTDB taxonomy): Bacteria > Bacteroidota > Bacteroidia > J057 > J057 > JBCDIQ01. Next base: position 3,854 of record JBCDIQ010000218.1, read on the forward strand.
CCTTGCAATCTCCAATGACTCGATCAAGGTGGCATCTTCAGAAATACAGATTGAGGCTTTGGCCTTCATTTCTGCTGTCCAGTCGGTGAAGGTAAATGCCATGTCCGATTGCAGGGTTCCCAGGTGTACTTCAATGATACGTCCCTGGAATACATTTTCTCCACCGAACTTATCCAACATCTGCGACTGGGTGGCATGTACCACATCACGGAAATCCATGTGATCTTGCATGGTACCGCGGAAGGTTACCTTAACAGATTCTGGAATGGGCATGCTAGCTTCACCGGTTGCAAGCGCGAGCGCAACTGTACCAGAGTCAGCACCGAAAGCAACACCTTTGGACATCCTCGTGTGAGAGTCACCCCCAATGATGATGGCCCAATCGTCAATCGTGATATCGTTCAGTACCTTGTGAATCACATCGGTCATGGCATGGTAACCTCCGATCGGATCACGTGCCGTAATCAGCCCAAAGTCGTTCATGAACTTCATCAGGCGAGGAATATTTTCCTGGGCTTTTTTGTCCCATACAGAAGCGGTGTGGCAGCCTGACTGATACCCCGCATCCACGATTGGAGAAATCACCGTTGCGGCCATCATCTCCAATTCTTGGGAAGTCATCAAACCGGTGGTGTCCTGAGAACCGACAATGTTTACTTCTACGCGAACATCGGAGCCTGCGTGCAGCACTTTTCCAGGAGTGGTGCCTACTGCATTTTTATTGAAAATCTTTTCAACTGCCGTGAGACCTTGTCCTTCATGGGAAATCTCCTTAGAGGTAGCGTAAACAGGAGGAACCTCAATTCCCAGTACTTTTGCAGCAAAGGTTTGAAGCTTTTTACCAAAGACTACAGCATAAGAGCCGCCTGCTCTCATGAACTCCATTTTCTGTGGAGTCAAGGAGCTAGAAATATCGATCAATTCTTTGTCACCGTTGTAGAGCTTCTTGGTTTTGGTGTTGACGGTGAGGACTGTGCCGGTCGCCACGGAATAAGCTTCCTCCAGAATTGGCTCACCATCTGCATCGCGCATGGTTTGACCATTGAAGTTCTTTTTCTTGACCCAATTTTTAAGGTCAAGCCCAATTCCACCTGTCACCCCAACAGTAGTCAGGAAGATCGGTGAAATACCGTTTGTTCCTGCAACAACCGGCGCGATGTTGATGAACGGGACATAGGGACTGGCCTGCTTGCCAATCCACAGGGCTACATTGTTTACCCCTGACATACGAGAAGAACCTACGCCCATGGTGCCTTTTTCTGCCACCAACATTACCCGTGCGTCTGGATGGGCTGCTTGTAAGTCTAGCAGTTCTTGTTGGCGGACTTTGTCATGTTCAAAAAGACACTGCCCGTGGAGTTCGCGGTCTGACCTTGAGTGTGCGTCGCTACCAGGAGAAAGCAAGTCGGTAGAAATATCTCCTACTCCTGCGATGTAGGTAACGATTTTGATTTCTTCTTCTACCTCAGGCAACTTGGTGAAAAACTCTGCTTTCGCATAGCTTTCTATGATGTCCTTCGCAATTTGGCTTCCATTTTTGAAGGCCTCTTCCAATCGCTCGGTATCTGCTTCGTACAAGAAAACTTGCGTTTTCAATACCTTGGCTGCTTCTGCGGCAATCGCAGCATCATCCCCTAGTGCCAGATCGAGCAGTACTTTTACAGAAGGACCACCCTTCATGTGAGACAACTGCTCGAAGGCAAAGGCAGGGGTAATTTCTTCAACTACCGTATTACCGAGGATGATATCCTTCAGAAATTTGGCCTTGACACCAGCTGCGCTTGTGGTGCCAGGTAAGGTATTGTAAATGAAAAAGTTCAGAGAATCCTCTCGATGAGGGTGGTTTACATCTTTGATTTGCTCAATGATTTCGGCAGTTAGCTCAGCTCCATCAATTGGCTTTGGGTGTAAACCTTGCTCTTTTCGTTCTTCTATCTCTTGGAGGTAATCCTTATAAGTGTTCATAGCACTGATGTTGTCAAAGTTAAAGTGGTTTGAAAAAGTGGGTTGCAGTGAATATCAAAAGGTACAGCAACCTCGTTTTTGCTAGTCATCATGTATGGAAGTGATGCTATCCTGGCCATTGCATCCTGCGATGCTAATTGATCGGGTGAAAAATTCACGTAATCTTGTTCGCAGCTACATGTATCGAGAGAAGGATTTGGATGGAGATAGGGGAAAAGGAGTTCATCGGCAAACGCCTTGGAATAACCAGGTATCCCTTTGGTATTCTTTACCATTTGGGGTGCTTTTGCGGAGTAGTCCTTTATCATGTATAGATCAATCATCATGATAAGATCGCGATTTACTCGGTTTTTACGGGACTTTGAACAGAAGGTAGAAAGTACGTGAAAATCGCCCAATATTCAAAGATTATCATATCTAACTTTGTCGATACTTAATAGGGCACTAATTTTTAGCGAATTTTCGCTACGAGTATAATGAATTTGTTATTTAGAATCATTTAAAATAGTGATTGTAAGCCTATTCGGTACCACATCAATTCCAATAAAACCCCCGTTTGCTGATGGATAACCTGGGCAAATTGACCGTGCTAAATACTATTTCTGCCGTTTCAGTAAGACTCCCAAACTGCTACAGTCCATTGGGATGTTAATCACCTGGATACTCCCCCCGAATAAGTTCGCATTTTTTAAATGCGTTTTTCCCATTGGTGATTAGGGAGGGATATAGTGAGAGAATGTCCAAGCGGTAAAGGAGACATACCTCACCAAATTATCGTCTGACAAAAATGCGAGGCCCATATCAACCTCGCATATATTTCATGTATTTCTAATCTATTAGCAGGATCACCGCTTCACAACTTTTACGCTCCACCCGGCAAGCTGGAGGGTGTATAAACCGGTCGGGAGGTCCTTTAGGTCAAGGGTGTGTCGAATCTGGTTAGTAAGCAGGAAATAGGTCTTCAGGTTGCGCCCTTGCAAGTCATACAGTTGTGCCGTGAACACTTCATCTCCTCGCAGACGTTCGGGAAGTACTTCCCATTCCAATGTCAGTTGGGTTCGCACTGGATTGGGATAGGCTTTTAGAATAGCTAAAGGAGTGGTTTCGGGATCTATCGCTACTGGAACCCCCCCTTCAAATGCGCCCATGTCCACGCTTATACCTTGTATTCGAGTATTTCCTGCTAGATCAGTGGTGATGCCAGCTGGGATGCTGTCGTTGATGCCAGCATCAATGGCTGGGGAGCCTACTTCTAAGCGAAGGTCTCCACCTGCCGCATCCACAAACAGGGGATCGCTGGCCAGGTTATTGGTCCAGGATGTGGGTTTATTGGAAAGGGTGTCAATGCCATTGACTAGACTGTAGTTGATCAAGCTTTGGGAATCATTGTTTTCAGAAATTTGTGCACTATAGCTGGTGGAATCTGTATCTGCCTTATTTTCCCACAAGATACAATTAGCCAAGATGGGGGAGCTGACACCATTCACGCGACCCTCATTTGACATCGCCCCACCACCAGAGGTTGCCTGATTTTGCAAGAAGGTGCAATTGGTCAGGGTCGGCGAACTGGTGCCGTCTACGACACCGGAATTGTACATCGCCCCGCCAGAACCTGCCTGATTTTGGGAGAAGGTGCAATTGGTGAGGCTGGGCGAGCTGGTACCGTCTAAGACACCGGAATTGTGCATCGCCCCGCCAAATTCTGCCTGATTTTGGGAGAAGGTGCAATTGGTGAGGCTGGGCGAACTGGTGCCGGATAAGTATCCATTATTGAACATCGCTCCGCCAAAATCTGCCTGATTTTGCGAGAAGGTACAATGTGTCAGGATGGGGCTGGCCTCATTTCTTTCTCCGTCAAGGTAAATTCCTCCGCCCGATCTATTTTGGCCCCCTCCACCATCTGCATTCCCTCCTGTGAGGGTGATCCCATCCAGTTCCGTATCCGAAGTGATAATGCCATTGATTGTGGTGCCATCTAAATACATCACATGGTAGGCATTATCGGTGTTGTCCCCGGTTGTCCCCAGGTCTCCACTGAGTGTTGTGGAGTTGGTGGTTACATCCCGCTGGGAGAAAGTGGTCTCTGTGCCTGCAAAGCCCCCAAAAAGCTTTATGTTGTCGGTGTTGAGGTAGAAGGTTTTACTTCGGTTATTAATGGGACTGGCGTTGCCCGTAATATCTTTTGTGGGCAAGTAAGTGCCTGCTGCTATCCAAATGGAATCTCCTGCACTGGCCGCATCTATCCCATCTTGCAGATCGGGATAGGCCATGGCCCAGGAGGAGCCGTCTGGCATGGCGACGGTAGAAGATTCATCGACGTAGATACGGGTCAGGACAATTATTCCCCCCTCAAAAGCTCCCATGTCCACGCTCATGCCTTGTATGCGGGCATTTCCTGCCAAGTCAGTGCTGATGCCAGCGGGGATGCTGCCGTTAATACCAGCATCAATGGCTGGGGAAGCTACCTGTAAACGAAGATCTCCGCCAGCAGCATCCACAAACAGAGGATCGCTGGCAATGTTATTGGTCCATAAGGCGGGTTTATTGGAGAGGGTGTCAATACCATTGACCAGGCTGTAGGTGATCAGGCTTTGGGAGCCGCTGCTTTCAGCAATTTGTGCCCCATAACTTTCCTGGTCCGTACCTACCCTGTTTTTCCATAGGATACAATTGGCCAGCCTGGGTGAGCTGGTGCCGTTGCTAATGCTTCTATTGTATATCGCCCCGCCATTTCTGTTTGCCTGATTTTGCGAAAAGGTGCAATTGGTCAGGCTGGGCGAGCTGGTGCCGTTGCCGATGCTTCCATTGTACATCGCCCCGCCACCAGAGGTTGCCTGATTTTGCGAAAAGGTGCAATTGGTCAGGCTGGGCGAGCTGGTGCCGAATGAGGATCCATTATTGAACATCGCTCCGCCATCAGTTGCCTGATTTTGAGAAAATGTGCAACTGGTGAGGCTAGGCGAGCTGGTGCTGCCGAAGCTATCATTGTACATCGCCCCGCCAATAATTGCCTGATTTTGAGAAAATGTGCAACTGGTGAGGCTGGGCGAGCTGGTGCCGTTGCCGCTGTTTCCATTGCACATCGCCCCACCAACAAAGTTTGCCTGGTTTTGCGAAAAAGTACAATTGGTGAGGCTGGGCGAGCTGGTACCGGAGGAGAAACCATCATTGTACATCGCCCCGCCAATATCTGCCTGGTTTTGCGAGAAGGTGCATTGGGTAAGGGTGGGACTGGCCTCATTTCCTGTTCCACTTCCGTTCAGGTACATTCCTCCACCTACACCATTTGGGAACAAAAATCCATTTGCATTACCTTCTCTAAGAGTAACTCCATCTAACTCTGTGTCCGGGCTTATAGGCCCATTTGTAGTGCCATCTAGGTACATCACATGGTAGGCATTGTCGGTGTTGTCTCCGCTTGTGCCGATATCTCCACTCAGAATGGTAGGGTTGGCGGCTATATCCCGCTGGGAGAAAGCAGTCTCAGTACCTGTAAAGCCCCCAAAGAGCTTTAGGTTGTCGGTGTCGAGGTAGAAGGTCTTTTGCCGGTTATCGCTGGGACTGGCATTGCCAGTACTATCTTTGGTAGGCAGATAGGTGCCAATTGCTATCCAGATGGAATCTCCGGCGGTAGCTGCATCTATCCCGTCTTGTAAATCAGGATAGGCCAAGGCCCAGGAGGAGCCGTCAGGCATGGAAGCTGTAGAGGTTTGGTCTACATAGATGCGCTGGGCTTGGGTTTTATGCATGAAGCACAGCAGGCTCATTAGCCCGAAAAAGGATAATAATTGTGAACTCATAAAAAGATGTTTTTACAGTTTTTCTCCTGTTAATTGGGTTAAAATTAAATCGATACTACTTCTTTTTTTAGGTAAAACTGGGGTAAGTGGCTTAAAAGAAC
>JBCDIQ010000219.1:0-9633 GCA_039024295.1 Bacteroidota bacterium
CGGGTGTAGAAGGCCGGAAACTCATCCGTATCGACGCCAATTACAGGCACCCCCATTGTTTCCAGGTATTCCAGGGTCATAGGCAAATCCAGAATCGCTTTTGCGCCAGCAGAAACAACTGCTACAGGGGTTTGTGCCAGTTCCTGTAAATCAGCAGAAATGTCAAATGTATGGGAAGCACCCCTGTGGACCCCTCCAATTCCGCCTGTGGCAAACACCCGGATACCTGCCAAATGTGCCCCAATCATGGTTGCTGCCACGGTTGTAGCTGCCGTTAGTCCTTTACTCATGACGATTCCCAGGTCTCGTCGACTTGCCTTGAGAACGTGTTCAGCTTGTGCGAGGTAGGTGAGTTCTTTTTCAGACAGGCCGATGTGAAGCTTGCCTTCAAGGATAGCAATGGTGGCAGGAACTGCTCCTTTTTCCTGAATTATATTTTCTAGTGATTGGGCAGTCTTGAGGTTCTGGGGCCATGGCATGCCGTGGGCAATGATGGTAGATTCAAGGGCAACAATTGGCTTTGCAGCTTGTAAGGCCGCTTTTACCGCTGGACTAAAATGAAGTTTTAAGGGCATCTTTACCTAGAAGGACGTTTGAGTACTTCACCTAGCAAGTTTCCAGTTAAACTGGAAAATCCACCTACCAATCCACCAATCAGGCCTGTAGCGAGAATTAATATTACTGCTTCCAATCCCTTAAGTGATTCTCCTGGGACAATGAGTCGAAAAATCTGATCGGCCAAAATGCTGTCATTGCTGCTGTTTAGCCAAAAAGCCCAGAAGCTCCACAGGATAAAAATCGCAATGAAACCCGCCCAAAAGCTCATGGGCCGATGCTTTTTCTTTTTGCCATAGGCCCGCTTCCGTGGTGCCTCGCTTAATAAAATTGCTCCCAGAAAGGCTGCTCCAGCTTGTGTCTGCCAGGGAAGTGGTACAAATCTTCCCACCAGATAGGCCAGCAAGAAAATCAGCAATATTCTCAGAATGAATCGTACCATCGTATCAATTAAGCATCTGGGGTGGGAGAATAGATTTGTCGAGCGAGCGGCGTATTTCTTGTGTCCTGGGAGGATTGCATGAACCAAAGGGGGTAGTATTCTCCTTTGGCCCAATCATCTATGAATGCATCATATTGGGGACTGCCGGGGTTACCACTTTGGCCACCTGGGTAGATTCCATAGGCTTTTGGCCGATCTCCCAACTCCACAACCATTCGCCAGGAAGGACCGTCCCTTTCGGAGGTAGCATTCAGAATATTTTTGTACCCACCGATATGGATGTTGTACCGGTTAAAAGGACCTAGCACACGCGTCAGGTGGCGTACACGAGTTGCTTTTCTTGTGGACCAAGTCCAGTCTTTGCCTTCCGGCTTATCCTCTTTGAGCCGTTTGACAGAAGAAGCAAAGGCCAGTTGAATCAAGGTATCCCTGTTCTCAATTGTTGAAGTAGAATCCAAGTCATATAACAGGCTTTCTGCACTGTCTCGCATCAGTTCAATGGTAGCCTGAGCAGTAGGCCACATGTAGGTCCAATCGGGGAAGTTATCCTGCCAAACCCTGGAACGGAAGTCTGACCACCATGCCTGAAAGATGGTAGGAGAAACTGAATCCGCGTGGTACATATAATTCCAGTTGGCCAATTCCTGAAAGGCCATTCCTTCTGATTCACTTAAGTTAGGGGTGTCCAGTGCTGCCATGAACATCGGCATTACCTGGGCCGCTAGCTCCCCATAGTTGTCCTGTTGCAGGTCCTGCATCCGTCGGATGGTCATCTTAGCAGTATCCTCCAATAACTGAGTTATCCTTAGGGGCCTAAATGCTTCATACCTGCCCTCAATTTGGTAAGGGTATTCTGGACCAACAGGAACCTGATTGGTGGATTGGAGGAACCCTTCTTCAGGATTGAGGCTATGAGGATTGTGTTCGATAGGAATAAAGCCTTGCCAGTGCTGGGCCGAATCTTTTGCATCCAGTGGAAGCCTCCCCTGTCCTTTCCACCTATTCACAAAAAGTCCTTGCTGCTTGAGGGCAATGTCCCCATTAGCTGATGCAAAGGCAAAATTTTGTCCTGGGCATTTATAATGAGACAATGCATGCAGGAAGTCCTTGTGGTTGTTAGCCTTTGCCAGCTCCACGAACGTAAGCAATTCATTTGACGGCTCATGCGCGGTCCACCGAACAGCCATGGGAAATGGGGCATCTCCAAATTTATCATCGAAAATTACTGGCCCAAACTCGGTGTAATAAACCGTGTCAAGAAATTCTGGTTCTCCTTTAACGATAAACTGCTCAACCTTAGGCTCTGCTTTCAATAGCTTATTTCTCACTTGGTAGGTGTGTTCTCTTTCGTCTAGGAAGTCTATGCGGAACAAATCCAAAACGTCCCGGGCCGCATTGGTTTGTCCCCATGCGATAGAATCATTGAACCCAATGATAACCCCAGGTGCTCCAGGGATTGTTGCTCCATATACATTAAAATCGGGGGTGTGAAGCTGCATTTCATACCAGATGGATGGCAAGTTCAATCCCAGGTGAGGGTCATTGGCCAGCATGGGATTGCCCGAAACAGTTCGGCTACCGTGGACTACCCAATTGTTGCTGCCAAGGTGGTCAGGAGAATAGGAAACCGTTCCGCCCATTCGAAACACAGAGTCAGGTTGGTAGCTTTTGGGTACCTGCGGTGATGAGGTTGCTTCGAAAGGCGGTTTTGGCCGGATGGGAATAATAGGAGCAGGAAAATCTCTTTTTACGGCATACAAAGGATCAAAGTAGGCAGCCGGAAGTTGAAGGTAGGATTTCAGGTAGCGCAGCTCGTTGGTATTACCCGTGAGCATGTCTGACATATACTTTAGTAGCAGACAAGTCTTGTATATCGACCATTCCTCTGGTTGGTAATTGAGGAGTTTATATTCTATGGGATAATCTTTTGGATGGAGCGAACTGATATGTGCATTAACCCCTGCTGTGTAGGCTACAGCCATTTTCTTTGAAATGGGGTTGGCCATGATACTGTCCTCAAAACTTTTCGCCGACCAGGCCATGCCCTTTCGTCTGGCTTCGCGGTCCAGGTTGAGGACTGCATCCTCTGGCCCGCGCCCCACGATCTCAGTCAGGCGGCCTGCGGCAGCCATCACCTGAAATTCCATCTGCCAAAGGCGGTCTTGGGCAGTAAGGTATCCCTGCATGAAATACAGGTCTTTCTCATTTTCCGCAAAAATGTGGGGAACGTGCCGTTCGTCCAGGACAACACTCACAGGCTTTGTAAGTCCTTCCATCTCTATTCGAGGTTCCCGCTCGGTATCGAGGGATTCCGCATTTTGCCAAAAACCATGGAAAGGGGAAAGGAAGGTGCCTGGTTGAAAGGTGATAGGCCCCCAAGGGCGACTTAGTACATAGATCAGTACCAAGGTAACAACCAGAGAGAGAACGAATTTAATCCAGCGCATGAGCAGGCATACCTAATTTTATGCGTTGAATAATAACCAATTGTTGACTAACATCAAAAATGAGGGGGAGCTGCTTCTGTAAAGGGCTGCCAGGATAAATGGGCCAAGTGGCAAATGGGTAAAAATGAACTCTTTTTGAGGGTAGGGTTACCTGTTTAGCCGATAGGAATTCAGCTTTTTATAAATCCTTATCCCTTCTTTTGTGGAAGAAGACCAAAGGTGGAGGTCTGCCACTCGCAGGGTTAGGTCGTACGGAAAAACAAGGGGGAATTTTTCTTTTTGTAAGGCGTCAGCCTTATTGAAACGGCCCAGGGTAACATGGGGCATGGGATCGTACCTATGCTGGAAATCCGGACGAACCCGGGAATAGTTCTGGTAAAATGCTTGAACGAGGTTCCGGAAGTCTGGGCTGCGATGAAAGCGTGTCCAGACCAGCCTTGCCTGATTGGGTTTTGGCCCTAAGTGAATGTCTTTAGCAAGAAGCTCGAATGAATGCTGGTTTGCTACCGATACCTGGATCAGGGAATCCAAGTTTTGGAGCATTTCATGTGGAACATTTCCCAGAAATGCTACCGTTAAGTGTAGGTTTTCTGTTCGTACCCATCTCACCCCTTTGATGTGGGAATGGCTGGATAAAAAGTCTTCGATTACTTCCTTTACAGGAGACGAGATGCTGAGGCCTAAAAATAAACGCAGTTCAGGTGGATTCATTTAGCTATGCTAAGTGTATCTGGGCCTGCTTGAGCAGCCAGACTTTGTGGTCGATGGGGTGTGTGGATTCAATAGCCGAATGCACCTTTTCCCAATCTTGCCGGGTATGGGCATTCAACATACGCTTAAATAATTTCAGCCGGTTCAGGTAAGGTGCTCGGTGGTTATCTGAAAGCCCTTTATGTTTACGAATGGTCCGGATGAGGTTTTCGATTTGGGAAAATAACCAATCATGTTCAGCATTCCCCATTTCATAATGTGACTGTAGCACATAGGACCGCCCCCTGATTTCGTCAAAAATATCCTTGAACTCCAGGTTTTTGAACATCCGAATTACTTTTTGATGATCTCCTTTTTCGGCATGGTAGGAGCCCAGGCTTAGGAGGTAAGCGTTTTCCCGGAGGGCTGGATCCAGTAGTTCCTTGAAATCGTTGAGGTAATTCCAAGCACGATCAAAATCTTGCACCCTCAAGCACACAGTGATGAGGTTGCGGTAATGTGGGATCGGAAGGTATCCATTCTGAAAAACAAACTCATCGGCAATGGCCCATTCATACAGCTTGAATATTTGTTCGGCACTTTCCCGATCACTAAGTCTGTTGTGAATACCTACAAAGTAATTCAACAGCAAGGCGTGCAGGTTACGCACCTCAAACTCTGTTAATTCATATGCATGATGGCGTAAGGCCTCAAGCAAGGGACCTGGGGCTTCTTTTCCTTCTCCCCGAAGTAATTGGAGCAGCCTTGCCCGGAGGTTGAGCCATTTTTGTTCCGCAAAAGGAGTGGCTTTTGTTCCTGCCAGGGCGGTATTCAGGAAATTATCTGGGTATTTAACCCCAAATTTTTTCTCTAACGCTATGTTTGAGGTCGCCAACGCAACTTTCTCGTGCAGCCACCAACTATCAAAAGCAAAGTGAATCAGTTCATAGGGGTCATCAAGTCTATTATCAGTGCCTTTCTGCCCAGGTTGGTAGTTGGTGTTCCGTTGTTGTTCAACGGCGAGCTCATAAAGGGTCTTGTAGTAAGTAGAATCCTTGAGCGGGTTTTGTTGATGCTGCTTTAGCGTGTGGGAGAGTTTCTTTTTGTAGAGGTCATTCAAGCCCCTGGAATTAAGTTCTCGAAGGAGTAAAATCTTACATGTGTCCGGACTTTTTTTCAGGGCCTGGACCACTAGAAATTCTTCCATTTTTGCCGTAAGGTCTCCATTTAATTTGCGCATTCTGGCGTCATCATAGGGGAGATTTCCATACAAATCTTTCCATACCATTTGGATATCTGGAGGGGTGGGAGCAGCCCTGCAGAGTAGATGTGCCAGCTTTTGGCAGTATTCCTGCCGTTCTCCCCATTCCAATTTGAGCCAATTAATAAAGTACTCATATTCATCAGTTTTAAGGGAGGAAATCAACCGCCAAATCTTTTTATTATTCATTTATTGAAATAGATAACAATTAAATTTTTTTGGTACAAAATCACCTTGAATCTTTCTTCTACCTCTTTTGAAATGTACCAGAAAGGTTGAAAAGCAAGATTCAATATAAAAATTACAAAAAATCTCTGGTACAAATTGACAAAATATGCCCTTTTCTAAGGATGGGTGTCATGATAGGTTTGTATAGTCGCCAAGGGTCTTCCTTTCCCCCTTAGAGGCAATCGGTAGGTAAAACGTAAACATTAAACCCATGGATAACGACTTCCGACAGGACAATGTGATGAAAGGCGCAGGTGCATTGCGCAAGGCCCAGCGAGTGGAGAAAGTCCACTTTGGGAGCATGAGTTTCAACACGGGGATCAGTGGTCAACTTGATTCAAATAAGTACACCCTGTTCAATCTCATGGCGGATGATAAGGCTAATGAATTATCCTTCGGACAGCGAATCGCGATGATCAATAGCTGGATCACAGACATGGATGCCAACAAACATTGGCTCTACAAGCGTGAGTTGGTAGATGGGTGTCGTACAGAACCCCAGGTAAAAAAAGGAGCAGGAGAAGCTCGTTCCATGATTAACCTAGGTTCCAATGATTACCTCAACCTTGCTCAGCATCCACGGATAAAAGCTGCGGCCATTCAGGCAATATATGAGGCTGGTCTTGGTTCAGGTGGTTCGCCCATGTTAAGTGGAACCCTCTCTACCCACAGAAAACTAGAGCGCAAGCTTGCGCAGGTAAAAGGATGTGAGGACGCGGCTGTATTTACTTCAGGTTTTTCAGCCAATACAGGGGTAATCTCAGCGTTGATGGGCAGAAACGATGCGGCCATCTATGATCGGTATGCGCATGCCAGCTTGATGGACGGAAGCCATGGCACGAACAGGTTGTTTTTCAGTCATAATGATGTAGATTCCCTGAAGTTTATCCTGGAAAAAAACAGGCATAAGTACAACAATAAGCTCGTGATTTTGGATGGGGTGTACTCTATGGATGGAGACATTGCCCGTCTGGATGAAATTCTTGAAGTAGCCCACCATTACCATGCATGGGTATTGGTAGATGAGGCGCACGCAACTGGTGTATTGGGAGCGAATGGCCATGGTACCACAGAGCATTTTAATGTTCGCGGCAAGGTCGATATCATTACTGGGACTCTGAGTAAAGCCATCGGTTCCGTAGGAGGATATGTAGCAGGTAGTAAATCCCTTATTCAGTTTTTAGGCCCAGTTTCACGGCCTTATATGTTCTCTACCGCTCCTTTGACGGCCTCAAGTGCTGCTGCCCTGGAGGCGTTGAATGTAATTGAAGAGGAACCCCAAATTCGGGCGAAGTTGTGGGAGAATATCCACTTCATGCAGTCAGCACTCAATAATATGGGCTTCAACCTGGGCGACGCTGAGACAGCGATCCTTCCACTGATACTTGGAGATGATTACAAGGTGAAGCAAATGGCTACTCGATTGGATGCCGCAGGCATCTTCGTAAACCCGGTTCCATATCCTGCGGTACCACGTCGCCTTTCACGTGTAAGGCTCTCGCTTACGGCCGGACTTACCCAAGAACAACTGACCTACTCCCTTGCTCAGATCAAGCGAATCGGTGAAGAATTGGACGTAATTTGACGATGATAATAGTGAGGCCTAGCACAATTACCCCGTTGCACATCTTGTGCTGGCCTCTCGGTAAAGCATAGCCTTTACAAGCTCTTTACGATTAGTTTCCATGGATTTTGTACGTGTTCATGACGAGCCGGATCTGGTACCCCTTACCTGTCCGGCTCACCTTATTTTGGGGAGGTAGGTGCGATACGACCCTTTTGCAGCAGGGCTATTTTCTATCCTGTTTGAATGTGCTACATTTACAGGATAAATGAACCCCCATTTTTCGTTATGTGATGCGAAAGGCTACTACATTATATGTACTCCTTCACCTTCCCACTTTCCTTTTCTGCCAAACTCTTGAAGTGCAGGTTCAAGAACTGTTAGACTCCTTATATAAAGACCACGAAGGGACCGTTGGTATCCTCCTGCATGTGGAATCCCCATCACAAAGAATTTCCTGGACCTCAGCTGTGGGTGTGGCAGACACACTTTCCAAAGAGCCTCTTCAAAATGAGCATCCAGTATTGATCGCCAGTAATACCAAGCCCTATGTGGCTGCGTCGATCTTGCGCTTGGTGGAACAGGAAACAATCAAGCTGGATGACCCCATTCAGAAATTATTGGGCAAAAAGACACGTAGGCTGTTCGAAAAGGATGGATATGACCTCAAGGCTATCTCCGTTAGGCACTTGCTTTCCCATACTTCTGGTATACATGATTATGTGAATGAAGCCTATTTTGAATTTGTTAATCAACATCCTGCCTACAATTGGCAGAAAGAAGAGCAACTAACCAGGGCTGTCGAAGTTGGTGATCCCCTCTGGGCACCTGGGACCGCTTATGGATATGCAGACGTTAACTATTTGCTCCTAACAGAAATACTGGAACGAAAAACCGGAAAGCCTTTTCATGCAGCTATCCGCGACCTCCTGAAGTTTGATTCCCTGGGGATCAGACGGACATGGTTCAAGGACTTGGAACCTTTCCCTGCGGAGACTTTGCCGCTGGCACACCAGTATGCGGATACATATGGTTGGGATTCTTATAAAATAGATCACTCTTGGGACCTGTACGGAGGCGGAGGAATGGCTGCAACCGTAAAAGATGCTGCCCTATTTTTTCAGTACCTGTTTGAAGGAAAAATGGTGTCGGATACTGCCGTCCTGAAGCAGATGCATACGTATGTATTGCCCAAAGAAACCTCGAATTACTGCCTTGGCATTAGAAACATTCCCCTGCCAAACCAGCACCTGTATTATCACGGAGGATGGTGGGGAACAGGTGTGGTCTATTCTCCTGAAACCAGAAGTACGGTTGCCGTTTTTACCTTACAGAAAGGAAAAAGGGAACGGATCAATCCATTTTTAGGAAAAAAGATTCAGGAAATGTTGCTTGCAGAATGAGGTTTATTAGGTCACTATTTTCAAAAAAGGAGCCTCCCATTCTTACCAATGTGGATTTCTGGGAGTGGTTTCAGGTCCATGAAAAGAAGTTTTTCAGGGCAGTGAGTAGCGAGGATTTGCCTAAAATTGAAAAGGTTTTTTTCACTCAGCTAGAACCCCGGCTACATCAGATAAATGACGGCATTTGGTTTCTGACGGGCATGTACGATGACCATACAGCAGAACTCATCCTAACAGCTGATGGTGCTACAGAAAGTATCGCCTTCGCTGAAGAACTGGCAGCAGCAGCACCTGAGCTGAAAAATTGGAAGATCACGTCCCTCAAACATCCCTCCCCCTTAAATCACTTCGGGATTGAAATTGCGGGGATTAAAATGGACGTTACCAATTTGAGCTTTTATGCCCATGAGCATCCAGATATGCCAGATGAGGTTGACATTGTTATTACGCATAAAGAGCTGGACGAATCCAATCGCACCGAAATTACTCAAGGCGTTTACCTGGCATTGGATAATTCGTTAGGGGAGCTGACATCCATCACTTCAATTGACAATGTTCGGATTATCCATCCATCCGAAGCAGAGAAGGAACTTATTCCGATTACCAAACTTAGGGATTACCTGATATGGAGGGAGAAAGAGTTCGTGGAAAAGTACCAAGGCGTTAGGAGAGATACAGAACATGACACTTACATGACCTTTGAGACAACCTTTCCAGATGGGATGCCAGGCGTAGCCATAATGAATGAAGACTTGTTGAATTGGGACCGAAAGGCGTCACATCCTTGGATGTCTAGGGTCAAAATAGCCTATGAAGCAGAAAAAAATGGAATGCCCGGTGAACAAACGGCTGTCCTATTAGATGAAATAGAAGTTGAAATCATGTCAGAATTGAAGGATTCAGATGGCTACTTAAACGTGGGAAGGCTAACGTACGACTCCAAAAGAGAGGTCTTTTTCGCGTGTGTCGAGTTCCGGAAGCCCTCGAAGGTGCTTCATGCCCTTAAAAAAAAATCCAGTCGCTCCATGACGATTGATTATGAA